>NZ_JAKRNH010000129.1:0-6081 GCF_022346985.1 Micrococcus sp. ACRRV | reverse complement strand
GCCCCGTGCCCCCCGACGCCCTCACCCCGCCGGACGGGATCCGTCCCTCAGGCTCCCGTGCGAGCCGGGCCGGCCGGCTGTCCGCAATCGGCGCCGAGTGGTTCGTGGCGGCGCCGCGCGAGCACGTGATGCGACTGCTGCGGGACCCTGAGCCGATCCGCGCCATCACGGCGCAGCCCGCGGACGCGGAGGTCGACGACGCGTTCGGTGTGGTCACCACCGTGCGCTCACGCGGCGCGCGCGGCGGCGAGCACCGTTCCACCAGCCAGCTGTTCCCCTCCGAGACCTCCACCCCGGACGGCGCGGCCCGCATCCGCTGGGCCGAGGTCCTCGACGAGCACCGGCCTCCGCACCAGGACTCGGACGGCACCCTGGTGCCCGACGGGCGCGACTACTCCGGGGACCTCGCCGGCGCGTACGTGTTCACACTCGTGGACGACTCCGGCCCGGACCCGGACCAGCCCGTGGACTACCCCGGCCACCAGCCTCTCTCCGGGGCCGGCACCCGGGTGCGACTGGAACGGACGCGCCGCACCGTCCGCCGTCGGGACGCCCTGGCCTCCCGGGCCACCCGCTGGCCCCAGGCCTGGGCCGTGGCCCAGCACCTGCAGTCGCTCGCCTCCCTGGCCGCGGACCGGGCCTGACGGCCCCGCCCGACGCCGTCCGCGGCGCCCGGTCACATTCCGCACCACCTCGGGACCACGGCGCGGCGGAGACCTAGGATGAGCCGATCACCCGCCCGTACCGCCCCCGCGGCCCGACCCGGACGGCCCGACCGTCCTGGAAGGCACACCATGCCCCGCACCCCCTCCCGCGCCCTCGGCGCCGTGGGCGCCGGCCTGAGCGCCGCGCTCCTGAGCGGCTGCGCCGTGATCGGCGGCGACGCCGGAACGACCGGCCCCCTGGCCGAGGACGACCTGCGCGCGACCTACCGGCTGCACGAGCCCGGCGTGCTCACGGTCTGCGCCGACGTGCCCTACCCGCCGTTCGAGTTCGAGCAGGACGGCCAGCTGACGGGCTACGACATCGACCTCACCCGCAAGCTCGCCGAGACCATGGACCTGCAGCTGAAGGTGGTGGACACCTCCTTCGAGGCCATCGAGTCCGGGGCGTCCCTGACCGGCTGCGACCTCAACGCCTCCGCCATCTCCATCACCGAGCCGCGCCAGCACGTCATGGCGTTCACCCTCCCCTACCTCGACGACGACCTCGTCCTCGTGGCCCGCAAGGACTCCGGGATCACGGACGTCGCCTCGGCCCAGGGCAAGCGTGTGGGCGTGCAGACCGCCACCACCGGCGAGGAGTACGCCCAGTCCCAGGGGCTGGACACCGTCCAGTTCGAGGACGGCGGCATGCAGGTCCAGGCCCTCCAGGCCGGCACCGTGGACGCCCTGCTGGGCAACCAGTCCGTGCTGCTGTACTCCCTCAAGGACGACCCCCGCTTCGGCGTCGTCGAGTCCCTGCCCACCGGCGAGCAGCTCGGCATGGGCGTGGCCCCGGACAACGCGCTGCTCGGCTCCGCCGTCAACCGTGCCCTCCAGACGCTGCGCAACGACGGCACCGTGGCCGAGCTGCAGCAGAAGTGGTTCGGCACCGCCCAGAAGGACTACCAGTGAGCACCCAGGCCTCCCCCGCGCCCCGCACCGCGGCCGCCCCCTCCCGCGCCGGCCGGCGCCGCACCCTGTCCGTCGCCGTCCAGGCCGCCGTGTTCGTCCTGGCGATCGTCGTCGTCGCCCTGCTGGCGGACTGGCAGGCGATCGCGGAGAACGTCCTGAACTTCAGCGCCGCGGGCCCGATGTTCCCGAACGTGATCCTCGTCGGGCTGGGCAACACGATCTTCTACACGGTCACCGCGTTCGTCGTCGGCCTGCTCGGCGGCATGCTCCTGGCGCTCATGCGCATGAGCTCCTTCGCCCCGTACCGGTGGCTGGCCACGGCCTACGTGGAGTTCTTCCGCGGCATCCCCGCACTGCTGGTGTTCCTGGCCTTCGGCTACGGCGTGCCCTTCGCGTTCGGGGTCTCCTGGCCCATCCCGGTCGTCGTGATGATCGCCCTGGGCATGGTGTCCGCGGCGTACATCGCCGAGACCCTGCGCGCCGGCCTGCAGGCCGTCCCGAAGGGCCAGATGGAGGCCGCCCGCTCCCTGGGCATGCCGCACTGGCGCGCCATGCTCACCATCGTGATCCCCCAGGCGTTCCGCGTGGTGCTGCCGCCGCTGACCAACGAGGTCATCCTCCTGACCAAGGACTCCTCCCTGGTCTACGTGCTGGGCCTGGCCGCACACGAGTACGAGCTCACGAAGTTCGGCCGCGACGGCATCGCCGCCCTGGACGCCGGCATGACCCCGATCCTCGTGGCCGGCCTGTGCTACCTGGTGATCACCATCCCGCTGTCCCTGCTGGCGCGCCGCTTCGAGGCCCGCTCGTCCCGGAAGGCCCACTGAGATGACCGAGCAGACCGCCTCCCCCCGCCCCTCCGACGCCGGGACCGCCGCCGGCGTGCACATCGCCGGGCTGCACAAGTCCTACGGCTCCAACCACGTGCTGCGCGGCATCGACCTGGACGTGGCCCCCGGCGAGGTCGTGTGCCTGATCGGGCCCTCCGGCTCCGGCAAGTCCACGCTGCTGCGCTGCGTGAACCTGCTCGAGGTCCCCGACTCCGGCGGCGTGCAGGTGGGCGAGTTCACCGTCACCGACCCGGACGTGGACCTGGACCGGCTGCGCCAGCACGTGGGCATGGTGTTCCAGCAGTTCAACCTGTTCCCGCACCTGACGGTGCTGGAGAACTGCACCGTGGCCCAGGTGAAGGTGCTCAAGCGCTCCGCCGCCGAGGCCGCGGACACCGCCCGCCGCCAGCTGGCCCGCGTGGGCCTCGGCGAGCTCGAGGGCCGCTACCCGGACCAGCTCTCCGGCGGCCAGCAGCAGCGCGTCGCGATCGCCCGCGCCCTCTCCATGGACCCGCGGCTGATGCTCTTCGACGAGCCCACCTCCGCCCTGGACCCGGAGACCGTGGGCGACGTCCTGGCGATCATGCGCAAGCTGGCCCGCGAGGGCATGACCATGCTCGTCGTGACGCACGAGATGGGCTTCGCCCGCGAGGTCGCCGACCGCGTCGTGTTCATGGACGGCGGCGTCGTCGTCGAGCAGGGCCCGGCCTCCGCCGTCATCACCGACCCGCAGGAGCCGCGCACCCAGGACTTCCTGCGCCGCGTCCTGAACCCCGCCGGCGTGGACATCTGAGCGGCGCGGACCGCTGAGCAGAGGGGGCGGCGCCCCCGCCCCCTGGACGCAGCGGAGCCCCGCACCTGCGACCGGTGCGGGGCTCCTTCGTGTGCGGAGAGGGCTCAGGCCTTCTTGCGCAGCTTGGCCAGCTCCTGGCGGGCCTCGCGCAGCGCGGCGACCTGCTGCTCGCGGGCCTCGTGGATCGCGGCGACCTTCTCGTCCTGGGCGGCGCGGATGGCGTCCACCTTGGCGTCGCGGGCGTCGGAGATGCGGGCGGCGCGCTTCTTGGCGGCCTTCTTGCGCTTGCCCGGGCGGTTCACCACGGAGTCCGCGGTGACGGCCAGGCCGGCGCCCAGCAGGAAGACGTCCTTGGCGACGGCGGTGCCGTCCTGGGACGGACGCACGCCGTCGGCCTCGGTCATCTCCGGGGTGTTCAGGTACATGGACATCAGGCCGCCGGAGAAGGCGGTCAGCGCCGAGCCGGCGAGCCAGCCCGGGACGAACGGGGCCAGCAGGGCCGCGCCGGTGCCGATCTCGGTGGCCGTGATGAAGTTCTTGAACTGCGACGGGGAGAGCTTGGCCAGGGAGGGGACGCCCTTGGCGGCCATGTTCTGCAGGTACGCGGCCTGCTCCTCGCCCAGCTTGCGCTTGCCGAGGCCGGAGTTGAGGATGAACGCGCCGGAGGTCAGGCGCAGCGGAATCTGGATGATGCTCATGGAGTCTTCCTTCCAGTGGAGCCCGCGGCACGTCACGGCGTGTGTGTGGCGCGAACGATCGGGTGAGCGGTCAGCACGCCCACAGTACCAATCGGCGCCGCCGCGTCCCCGGACCCGCCGCCCGTGATCCGCCGGGGGCGAACGACGTCCGACGCGGCGGCCGTCGTCGTCGTGGAGAATGGGGGCATGTCAGCCCTCAGCACCCTCCCCCTGCTCGCCGCCGCCGGCACCCCCGACTACGGGTGGCTCGGCAACACGATCGTCGCGATCATGGAGGCGATCGGACCGGTGGGCGTGGGCCTGGCGGTGTTCGCGGAGAACATCTTCCCGCCGATCCCCTCCGAGGTGATCCTGCCCCTGGCCGGGTTCACCGCGGCCGGCGGCGCGTTCAGCCCCCACGCCGCCCTGATCTGGGCGACCGTCGGCTCCGTGGTCGGCGCGCTGGCGCTCTACGGCCTGGGCGCGTGGCTCGGCCGACGCCGCCTGTACCGGATCGCCGCGTGGATGCCGCTGGTGGACGTGTCCGACGTCGAGAGGACGGAGAAGTGGTTCGCCCGCTACGGGTACTGGACCGTCTTCGTGGGCCGCATGGTCCCCGTCTTCCGCTCGCTCATCTCCATCCCCGCCGGCATCGAGCGGATGAACGTGGCGAAGTTCACCCTGTTCACCGCCCTGGGCTCCCTGCTGTGGAACGCGATCTTCGTGTACGGCGGGTACGCACTGGGGGAGAACTTCCACGTGATCTCGGACTATGCGGACATGTTCTCGAATATCGTGATGGTCCTGATCCTCGTGTTCCTCGCGGTGTGGGTGGTCCTCCGCCTGCGCCGGAACCGCGGCCGGGCCGCCGATCCGGCGGTGGACCACGAGGATCCCGAGGCCGCCGCCGCCCGCGTGGAGGCCGAGATCAAGGCCCTCCAGCACCGGAAGTGATCCCCATGCACCGCCTGTCCCCCGCCTCGACCGTCCGCCTGCGCGCCGGCGCGGGCCTGCTCGCGCTCGGCATGCTCGGCCTCACCGCGTGCGGCTCCGGCGACGACGCCGCGTCCTCCTCCCCCGCGCCGTCCTCCGCCGCCGCGACGCAGGAGCTGCCGTCGATGGACATGGCCCCGTTCACGCTGGACGTTCCGTCCCTCGACCTGGACAAGGTCCCCGGCGCCTCCCTCGCGGTGATCCAGGGTCAGGACCCGGAGTACCACGCGGCCTGGCTGCAGGTGCCCGGCGCCCCGGCCTGGACCCAGGCCATGGACGAGTCGGTGCGCGGGCTGGTGGCGCAGTACCAGCGGGACACCGACCGCACGGCGAGCCCGGTGCTGGACGTGCAGCCGCGCCTGGCCGTCGCCGGCCGGGACGTGGCCGCGGCCCGGCTGCTCTCCACGGAGCGCCGCGGGGACCGCTCCGTCTCCGCGGTCCACGTGGTCTGGTACGCGGCGCGCGAGGACCGCGTGCTGTCCACGGAGGACCTCTTCACGGCCGACGGCTGGGCCGCGTTCCGCCGCGAGGTCGGCGCCCGCATGGCCGGGGACCCGGCCGTGGTGCAGGACCGCCTGCGCTCCGCCGTGGACGCCCCCGCCCAGGTGGAGAACGTCCGCGTGTGGGACGCGCTGACGTTCCTGCCGGACGGCTCCGCCCTGCTCGAGGTGGACCAGGCCGCCATGTCCCCGGCCGACGCTGGCGTGCTCACCGCCCGCATCCCGGCGGACACCGTGCGCCCCTGGCTCTCCGCCCTGGGCGTCTCCGCCCAGGACGCGGCCCGCAGCCCGGAGGCCCTCGTGCTCCCGGAGCGCCCCTCCGCGGCGCCCGCCTCCGAGGGCGGCGACGCCGCCGTGCCTGCGCCGGGGCAGCCCTCCTCCGACGGCGCGACGACGTCCGCCCCCGGTCAGGGCTCCGTCCCGCCGGCGCCCGGGCTGCCCGGTGCCCCGGCCCCCGGCACGCCGGGCACGGCGTCCCAGGGCGGCGGGTCCCCGGGCACGGCCCCACAGGACACCGGGTCACAGCACACCGGGTCACAGGGCACCGGATCACAGGGGACCGGCGCGTCCGCCCCCGGTGCGTCCCCGTCCGCGACCCGCGGCGACGCCGGGCCCCTGTGATCCGGTGCCCTGTGACCCGGTGTGCGGGGCGCCGGTGTCCGGTGGGGGCGG
>NZ_JAKRNH010000128.1:0-6273 GCF_022346985.1 Micrococcus sp. ACRRV | reverse complement strand
GGGTGCGGACCGGCGGGCTGCAGGATCGCCACCTGCAGGGCGATCACGGGCACCGCGAGCACCAGGGGGGCGATCAGGAGCGGGGCGCCGAGGCTCACCGAGCCCTGCGTGAGGGAGCCCAGGACCACCATGGTGAGCAGGAACAGCACCGGCGCGGCCACCGCGACCGCCCACACGGCGGCGAACAGGGCCGCCGCGGCCCACCGCCACAGTCACCGCTGCGGCTCCGCGGTGTCCGGTTCGGACGTCCCGAACATGTTCCAGGGGACGTCGGGCAGCTGCAGCAGCGCCCACACGGCCCAGATCGTCACCCCCAGGCCCGCCGCCGTCAGCAGTCAGCCGGCCACGGCCCAGCCCCGGCGGCCGGTCGCCTCGTTCTCCGCGCCCATCCGGCTCCCCCTCCTGTTCACGTGGTCCCATCAGACCACGGCGGGGGTCAGAACACGAGACTCGCCAGCGTGTGGATCGCCAGGCCGGCCAGTGCGCCGACCACCGAGCCGTTGATGCGGATGAACTGCAGGTCCCGGCCCACGAGGTTCTCCAGGGTGTCCGCCGTCTGGCGGCCGTCCCAGCGGGCCACGGTCTCCTCGATCACCCCGGTCAGAGCGGGCCCGTAGGAGCTCAGCGCGTAGGAGGCCGCCGCGCGGGCGCGCCCGTCCACGCTGGCCTGCAGCGCCGGGTCCTCCTGGAGGCGGACGCCCAGGTCCACGAGGGCGTCCACGAGCGCCCGATGGAGGTCCGAGTCCTGGTCCTCCAGGGCGGCCAGGAGCGAATCCCGCAGGGTGATCCAGGCCCGGCCCGCCCACGCGCGCAGCTGCTCGTCCGCGAACAGGTCCGCCTTGAACCGCTCCACCGACGCGCGGGTGGCCGGGTCGTCCCGCATGTTCCCGGCCAGGCGGGCCAGCCAGTCGTCCACGGAGCGGCGCGCCTCGTGGTCGCGGTCGGCTCGCACGCCCGCCAGGTACTTCAGGGTCTCGGCGTGCAGGCGCTCCGCCAGGAGGCGGTCCACCAGGTCCGGGCTCCACTCGGGCGAGCGCCGGCGCACGGTCTCGAGGAACATCTCCGGGTGCGTCGCCACCCAGTCGCCGGTGTGCTCGACCACCAGGTCCACGACCTTCTCGTGGTGGCGCCCGGCCAGCACGTCCTCGAGGACGCCGGCCAGGGTGGGCGACCAGTCCGGCTCCACCATGTGACGCTGCATCAGCTGCTGCAGGAGGTCCTGCACGGCGTCGTCGTCCGTGGCGGCCACCGCGCCCCGGGCCGCCATGGCGATCTCCCCGGCCGCCTGGACCGCGTGGGGCCGCTCCCGCAGCCAGCCGCCGGCCGCGCGCGCCACCTGGAGCCCCGCCACCTTCTCCCGGGCCACGTCCGAGTCCAGGAAGTTCTCCTGCACGAACTCCGTCAGCGCGGCGCCCAGCTGGTCCTTCTTCTCCGGGATCAGCGCGGTGTGCGGGATGGGCAGGCCCAGGGGGCGGCGGAACAGGGCCGTGACCGCGAACCAGTCCGCCAGCGCGCCCACCATGCCGCCCTCCGCGGCGGCGCGCACGAACCCCCACGCCGGGTGCATGCGCTGCAGCGGGAAGGCGACGGCGAACACCACGGCCAGCACGATCAGCAGCCCCAGCGCCACGGCCTTCATGCGCCGCAGCCCCGCGGCGCGCTCCAGGGCGGCCGGGGTGAGCGGGAACGGGGAGTCGGCGGGGATGGGGGACGGGGCCATGCACCGAGCCTAGCGGCGGCGCCGGACGCGGCAGCCGCCGTCGTCGTCGGTTCACCTGCCGGTCGGGCGCACGTCGGGTGCGCGTCGGGGAGCGGCCAGCCGGGCCGCCTACCGTGACGGGCGTGCTCCCCCTCGTGATCGCCCACCGCGGCGCGTCCGCCGCCTTCCCCGAACACACCCGCGCCGCCATGCTGCACGCCCTCGCCGTGGGCGCGGACGGCATCGAGTGCGACGTCCAGCTGACCCGGGACCGCCAGGTCGTCCTCTGGCATGACCCCACCGTGGACCGCACCTCCGACGGGCGTGGCCCCCTCGCCGACCACACGCTCGCGCAGCTGCGCGCCCTCGACGTCGTCTCCTGGCACCAGGGCATGGGCAGGGACGCGCCCGGCGACGCCGCCGGGCGCGTCCCCGCCGTCTACGGGCGCCGTGACGAGCAGGTGCTCACCCTGGCCGACCTGCTGCGCATGGTGCTGGCGGCCGACCGCCCCCTGCGCCTGGCCGTGGAGCTGAAGCACCCCTCGCCGTTCGGGCACGAGCTGGAGGAGCGGGTCCTGCGCGAACTGGTCGCCGCGGGCTGGGACGCAGAGACCGGGCTGATGGGCCAGGTGCGGGTGTCGCTCATGAGCTTCCACCCGGGCGCCCTCCAGTACCTCGCCCCACTGACCGGCCCGGACGCCCTGTGCCCGCTGATCGACCTGGTGCCGGACGAGATCCCCTCCCGTCTGGCCCGCGGGCCGCTGAGCCGGGCGGCCGTGCGCGCCACGGTGCGCCAGTCCCTCGCGGACGCCGAGACGATGGTCTGGCGGGGGCGGGCCGGGCTGGCCGGGCCGTCCGTGGCCTACGTGCGCAGCCACCTCGCGGACGTGAAGGCGTGGCTGGCCTCCGGCCGGCGCCTGCGGGTGTGGACCGTGGACGAGCGGGAGGACGCCCTGTTCCTCGCCGCCCAGGGCGTGCAGGAGCTCACCACCAACCGGCCCGCGGACGTCCTGCGCTGGGTGACGCAGGCGGCGACGTCGGCCTCCCCCGGTGCGCTTTCGGGGCGGGACGTGCCGTCACCCGCCGCGAGGTAGGGGCAGGTCCCGCCCGCACAGCCGAAGGGCCGGGGACGAGCCGAGGCCCGGGCGCCGTGCCTCAGCCCAGCGTCCAGGCTTCGGCCTGCTCCACCACGTGGTGGGTGAGCTGGGCGATCGCCATCTCCTCGTCCGTGGGGACCACCAGCACGGGGATCGCGGAGTCATCGGTGGAGATGGTGCGCGGCTCGTCGCCGCGGACCATGTTCCGCGCGTGGTCGTAGCGCACGCCCAGCGGCTCGAGCCGGTCCAGCACGCGCGCCCGGAACGGGGCGGAGTTCTCGCCGATGCCCGCGGTGAACACGATCGCCTTCGCCCCGCCCACGGCCACGTGGTAGCCGCCCACGTACTTCGCCAGCCGGTAGGACGCGATCCTCAGGGCGTCCCGCGACGCCCGGTGCCCGGCCTCGGCGGCCTCCAGCACCTGGCGCATGTCGGCGTTCCCGGACAGGCCCAGCAGGCCGGACTCCTTGTTGAGCATGGCGTCCACGTCCTCGGCGCTCATGCCGTGCGCGGTGATGAGGTGGGTGACGATCGAGGGGTCGAGGTCGCCCGAGCGGGTGCCCATCACCAGGCCGGCCAGCGGGGTGTACCCCATGGACGTGTCGATCGAGCGGCCGCCGCGGATCGCCGTCGCGGACGCGCCGTTGCCCAGGTGCAGCACCACCCCGTCGAACTCGCTCCGCTCCAGGCCCAGGTGCTCCGCGGCGAGCCCGGTCACGAGGTCGTGGCTGGTGCCGTGGAAGCCGTACCGGCGGATGCCGTGCTCGGTGTAGAGCTCGTCCGGGATCGCGTACTGCCAGGCCTCGCGCGGCATGGACTGGTGGAAGGACGTGTCGAACACGACCACCTGCGGCAGGTCCGGCCAGCGCTGCGCCACGGCGCGCAGACCCTGCGCGGCCGCCGGGTTGTGCAGCGGGGCGAGCGGGGCCAGGCGCTCGATCGCGCGGATGACCTCGTTGGTCACCAGCTCCGGGCGCTGGAAGCGCTCGCCGCCGTGCACCACACGGTGCCCGGCCGCGGCCAGCCGGCGCGAGCCGACGACGGCGATGATCTCCGCCTCCACCCGCTCCAGCGCGGCCGCGTGGTCCGGCACGTCGGAGCCGGGGACGCCGATCCGCTCCACGAGCCCCTTCAGGACCACCGGCTGGTCGGTGTCCCGGCCGTCGGGGGTGAGCTCGCGCACCTGGTACTTCAGGGACGAGGAGCCGGAGTTCACCACGAGCACCAGCAGGGCGTCCTCGGGCAGCTGCCGCGCGGACACGGTGGGCAGGGTCATGGTGGCGGGGGAGGCGGTCACGGGGCGTCCTTCGGGGTGGGCTGCGGGGACCCGGTCTGGGCCTGGATCACGGTGATCGCCACCGTGTTCACGATGTCCTCCACGGTGGTGCCGCGGGAGAGGTCGTTGACTGGCCTGTTCAGGCCCTGGAGGACGGGCCCGACGGCGACCGCGCCCGAGGACTGCTGGACCGCCTTGTACGTGTTGTTGCCGGTGTTCAGGTCGGGGAACACGAACACGGTGGCCTGGCCGGCCACCTCGGAGCCCGGCATCTTGGATGCGGCCACGGAGGCGTTCACGGCGGCGTCGTACTGGAGCGGGCCCTCCACCTTCAGCTCCGGGTGGGCGGCCCGCACCAGCTCGGTGGCGGCGCGGACCTTGTCCACCGCGTCACCGGAGCCGGAGGCGCCGGTGGAGTAGGAGAGCATCGCGACGCGCGGGTCCACGCCGAACTGCGCGGCGGTCTCCGCGGAGGCGGCGGCGATGTCCGCGAGCTGCCGGGCGTCGGGGTCCGGGTTCACGGCGCAGTCGCCGTACACCAGGGCGCGGTCCGGCAGGAGCATGAAGAACACCGAAGAGACGATCGACACCCCCGGCTTCGTCTTCACGAACTCGAGGGCCGGGCGGATGGTGTTGGCCGTGGTGTGGGCGGCGCCGGAGACCATGCCGTCGGCGTCGCCGAGGTGGACCATCATCGTCCCGTAGTAGGCGCCCTCGAGCATGACCTCGCGGGCCCGCTCCAGGTCCACGCCCTTGTGGGAGCGCAGCCTCCGGTACTCGGCGGCGTAGCGCTCGCGGTCCTCGGACGTGGCCGGGTCCACGAGGGTGATGCCGGTGAGGTCCACGCCCTCGCGGGAGGCCAGCTCCCGCACCTCGGCCTCGCCGCCGAGCACCACGAGGTCGCAGACGTCGCGGCGCTGGAGGATCTCCGCGGCGCGCAGCACGCGGGCGTCCTCGCCCTCGGGCAGCACCACGGTCCGCCGGTCTGCGCGGGCCCGCTCGATCAGGTCGTGCAGGAAGCGCAGGGGGGTGACGACGTCGGTGCGGGGCAGGTCGATCCGCTGCAGCAGCTCGTCCCCGTCCACGCGCTGGTGCCACGTGCCGAGCGCGGCGGCCGTCTTGCGGGGCTGGGCGCTGGAGAGCTCGGAGCGCACCCGGGAGACGTCGGCGGCGGTCCCGAACGTGTCGTCGTCGGTGGCGAGCACGGGGAACGCGGCGTCCTGGTAGAGGCGCTGCAGCTGGGCGTTCGGGAGGATCCCGTTGGTGAGGATCATGCCTGAGGGCGTGGGGAAGTCCGGGGTGAGGGAGGAGGCCAGGGTGGCCAGGATCGCGTCGGAGCGGTCGCCGGAGACGATCACCAGGGCTCCGTCGCGCAGCACCTCCAGGAAGTTGCCGCCCTCCATGGAGACGGCCTTGACCTCGGTGACGTCGCGGTCCTGGGTCGGTCGGCCGGCCACCTGCTCCAGGTCGAGGGCGGCGGCGACCTCCGCGACGGACGGGTGGGCGAGCTCGGGCAGCTCGGGGAGCACGTACACGGGCCAGGAGCGGCGGCCCGGGCGGATGGCCTCGGCGATCTCGTCCAGCCGGCCGGCGTCCGCGCGGTTGACCATCACGGCCAGCAGGTCCGCGCCGGCCTCGGCGAGGGCGTGGCGGGTGAGGTCGACCGCGTCGGCGGCCTCCTGCGCGCCCAGGCCCGCCCCGGAGACCACGGCGACCACGGGTGTGCTGAGGTTCAGCGCGAGCCGCGCATTCAGCTCGAGGTCCGCGGCGGCGTCGGCTCCCGTCAGGTCCGTGCCCTCCACGACGACGACGCCGCACTCCCGCGCCATCCGGTCGTACACCTCGACGCAGCGCTCCTGCAGCTCGTCCCCGCGGCCCTCGGCCATGAGGGAGCGGGCCTCGGCGGCGGTGATCCCGCCGCGGGCCTGCTCGGCGGTCAGGCCGAACTGCTCGCGCATCAGCAGGACCATGGGGTCGGCCTCGACGTCGTCGCCCGGGACCACGGGGCGGAAGTAGCCGACCGTGCCGGAGCGGCGGTACAGGGAGTCGGCGAGGCCCAGGCTCACCAGCGACTTGCCGGCGCCGGCCGTGGTGGTGGTGACGAGGATCCCCTGCGGCATGCTGCCCCTTCGACGTGTTCGATGTGCGGCGGATGGTCTCCCGTCAGCGTAGGAGGCGGACGCGCGGGGCGGGGAGGGGCG
>NZ_JAKRNH010000127.1:0-6311 GCF_022346985.1 Micrococcus sp. ACRRV | reverse complement strand
GGGGGGCTTCGCGGGGACCGGGCCGGCGCGGGGCGGCCCGCCCAGGCCGGTCAGAGCGTGAGCGTCCCGTCCACCAGCACGGCCGCGCGCCCGCCCACCCAGATGCGCGCGCCGTCGTCGTGCACGTGGATCCGCCCGCGCCGCCCCACCTGCGAGCCCTGCGCGGCCGCGTACCGCGGCGGCACCAGTCCGGCCCCGCGCAACCACTGCGCCAGCGCGCCGTTGAGGCTGCCGGTCACCGGGTCCTCACCGCCGTACGCGAACGCCCGCACCTCGTAGGCGGTCTCCGCGCCCTCGGGCTCCAGCCCGACGACGCCGACCTTCAGCTCCTCGTGCCCGCGCGGCTCCAGGGCGCGCACGGCCTCGGCGTCGGCCACCCGGACGAGCTGCCAGCCCGGGCCGTTGTCACCCCACCCGTGGTCGAGGATCGCATCCCGGTCGATGCGCAGACCCGCCGCGATCGCTCGGACGTCCTCCTCACCCAGCGGCCCGGAGCGGCGGAGCGGCGGCGTGGCGAAGGCGAGGAGGCCGTCGCCGGCCAGGGTGACGGGGACGAGACCCGCGCCGCACTCCTGCACCAGCGCCGTCGAGCCACCGCCCCGCCCCGGGGTGCGCGGCGTGCCCCCGGTGTGCAGCCAGGCCAGGGCGGTGCCGAGGGTGGGGTGCCCGGCGAAGTCGAACTCCTCGCGCGGGGTGAAGATGCGCACGCGGTAATCCGCGGCGGGGTCCGTGGGCGGCAGCAGGAACGTGGTCTCGGAGAAGCCGGTCCACGCGGCCACCGCCTGCATCTGCCCGTCCGTGAGGCCCTCGGCGTCCACGACGACGGCCAGCGGATTGCCCGTGAGCGGCCCGGTGGCGAACACGTCCACCTCGAGGAAACGGCGCGGGCGGGCGGGGGAGCTGTCGGGAAAGGGTGCGTGCGACTCGGTCATGGGCACCATCCTCCGGCACGCCGGACCGGCACACCCGTGCGGCATCATGGACACATGACCCACGCAGGAGATCGCCCTTCCCGCGGCGGCCACCCCGCCCGCCGGGCCCTCGGCATGTTCGCCGGGGCGGCCGCCGTCACCCTCGGCGCCGGGGGCTGTGCGGTGCCGGAGACGGTGGTGTGGGGACCCGACGGGGCGGCCGTGAAGTCCGCCACCCGGGACGTCATCGCCGCGGCCCAGCGGGGCGGGGACGGCCTGCCCGCGTGCCCCGGAGTCTCCGTGGTCACGGGTGATCCTGCGGCCTGGCGCGGCGCCGGCGCAGGCGAGCCCGAACGGCCCGGTCCGGACCTCCCCGCCGAGCTGACGCGGGGTGGCGAGCCGGCCTGGGTGATCAACGTGGAGGCCGGGGCCGAGGCGGCTGCCCCTGGGGCGCGGGTCCCGGGCTCGCTGGCCTTCTCCGACCTGGCCGACGGCGGCCTCTGCCTCTCTGGGCTCGACTGGGCGAACGTCGGCGGGTGAGCGCCACCGTCGTCCACAGCTGGCTGTCGCCCCGCTGACCCCGCCCCTACGGTGACCCCATGAGCACCCTCTCCGAGATGCACGTGATCGACTTCCCCGGCTTCCCCACGGTGGTGGTGCGTAGCCCGGGCCAGGCGATGGGCACGCTGCCGCAGTTCATGGACACTGCGTTCCGCGCGCTCGGCGCCGCCGTGCAGCGGGGCGCGTGCGCCCCCGCGGGCCCGGCGTTCTCCAAGTACCGCGGGCTGACCGGCGGCTCCGGTGAGGCGCCGGAGTCCGTGGACCTGGAGGTCGGCTACCCCGTGGACGTCCCGCTAGCTGTGCTGACCGGGGACGTCGGTCCATCGATCCTGCCGTTGGTCTGCGGACGTGAGGGCCGGGTGCGCTGGTGCCGGATCCCGAGTTCGTGGCATGCCGACTGAACTGGCCCGTCTCGACGGCGAAGACGGAGGTGGATGCAACGCCCGGTCGTAGTGGGGTCAGTCGTGCATGGGCTTGCCGGTCTCAATCCAGGTCTTGATGTTGGAGATGAGGAACAGGCTGCCGGGCCCGACCTGTCGCGCCGTTTCGGTGGATGGGTCGAGCTCGTAGTGCTCGACAGTGAGCAGGGTGGCCCCGCCCTGGGCAGCGAGCGACCACACGAGGCGGAACGGGGCTTCCGGCGTCACCGCGTCGTCCCAGGTCGGCGAGAAGGTCATCTCGAGGCGCTGACCGGGGTCGGCGGCGATGATGGTGCCCTCAGCGGCCCGTCGTCCGTCGGGGTAGGTGTAGGTGTAGTCGCTGCCCGGTTCCAGCGATGAGTTGAGCGTGGTGGTGAAGAACCAGGAGGGGCATTCCTGGGTGAGGGCGGTCCAGACGCGTTCGGGCGTGGCGTCGATGACGATGGCCTGGCGGTGCAGGGGCGCGGCGGTGGTCATGGCTTCCGGTCTCCGTTCGGACGTGCTCTTGAGGCGGTTCAGTGCCTGCCCCCAGCCGAGGGCGTAGTCGTCGAGCCAGCGTTGCGCCAAGGCGACCAGGGGGGCGGCGTTGAGGTAGCAGAGGCGGGTTCGCCCTGCCTTGTGGGACGTGACCAGACCGGCGTCCTCCAGGACGCCGAGGTGCTTCAGCACTGCATGACGACCCAGTTCGGGCAGGGCCTGTCCAAGATCGGTCACGCTCTGGCCGTCGCGCTCGTGCAGGGCATCGAGCAGCGCCCGCCTGCCCGGATGGGACAGGGCCAGGAGGACCGTGTCGTCGTCAGAAGAGGTCACGTCGAGAACAATAGGTGACCCTGAAGTCACCCATCAAGGCCCAGTGGTTCCACGGGTCGATCAACGTCGCCGGTCAGTACAGCTAGCGGCACCGCTCGAGGTGGACGGGGTGCGGATGGAGCCGTCGGACCTCCCGGCGGGCAGCCTCGGCGTCGCGAAGCACACGGGCCCCTACGAGCTCCTCTCCGAGGCCTGGCCCGCATTCCTGGACGCCCTCCGCGAGAACGGCCACGAGCCCGGCGGCCTCTGCTGGGAGGCCTACGACACCCCGCCCACCCCGGACACCGACCCGGAGACCCTCGTCACCGGGCTCGCCGTGCCGGTCCGGCCGGCGGCCTGACCCTCCCCACGCACGACGAAGCCCCCCGCGGGCTCACCCGCGGGGGCCTCGTCACGCCGGCCCGACCGCCCGGCGTCGTCCGTCAGGCGACCGGTTGCCCCTCGGTCATGACGGCGTCGCGGCGGGCCTTGCGGCGGGCGCGCAGGGCCTGGATCGCGATCGGGGCCACCGAGATGACGATGATCAGGATCATGATCCCGTCGATGGACTTCGTGATGCCCGGGATCTGGCCGAGCAGGGCGCCCACGGCCACCATCGAGCAGACCCACGCGACCGCGCCGCCGATGTTCCAGCCCACGAAGGAGCGGTAGGGCATGCCCGCGGTGCCCGCGGCCACCGGCACGTAGGTGCGGACGATGGGCACGAAGCGGCCGAGCACGAGGGCCAGCGGGCCGCGGCGCTCGAAGAAGGCCTCCGCCTGGGCGAGGCGCTCGGTCTTGAGCACCCGCGCGTCGTCCTTGAAGAGCCGGCGCCCGTACCTGTGGCCGAGGTAGAAGCCCACCTGGTCGCCGAGGATGGCGGCGAGGCCGGCCACGAGGATGATCGCCCACAGGGCGATGCCCAGCTCCACGTGCAGGGCCGCGGCGGTGACCAGGAGGGAGTCGCCGGGCAGGAACGGGAAGAGCACGCCGGACTCGATGAACACCATCGTGCCGATGCCGCCGAGTGTCCAGGGGCCGAGCGAGTGCAGGATGGAGGCGGCGTCGAGGATGTTCGTCAGCACTGGCATGGGCGGGTGTCCTTCCGTGGGGGTGGCCCGGGCGGGCCGTCACGGTCCATCGTCACCGCCCGGCTCCCAGAATCGGCCAAGATTGGCCGCACCCGGCGCTAGGGTGTCGGCGTGAGCCCGACCCCCGCCCTCCGCGGCCGCCCCGCGCCCGGCCCCGACGCCGCCCTCGTGGCCCGCGCCGCGCGCCGGATCGGCCTGCGGACGGCCCTGGCGTGCGCCGCGCTGGTCCTCGGCGGGGCGGGCGTCTTCTTCGGCTACCTCTGGTGGCAGATCGCCCACCCGGGCGTAGACCCCCGGGACGCCGACGCCACCGTCACGGTCCAGCTGGACCTCGTGGACCTGGCCACCGCGGCCATCCTGGCGGGCGCCGCCGCCGTGCTCATCACCGGGTTCGCGAGCCTGTGGTTCTCCCGGAGCGCCGTGCAGCCGCTCGCGGACGCCCTGCGCCGCCAGCGGGAGTTCGTCTCCAACGCCAGCCATGAGCTGCGCACCCCGCTGACCGTGCTGAGCGCGCGCACCCAGGTCCTGCAGGCCCGCGTCCCCGCGGGGGACCCGCTGGAACCCCTCGCGGACGAGCTGCGCCGGGACACCGACGTCATGGCCGGGGTGGTCGAGGACATGCTCAGCACCGCCCGCCTGGACTCCGCGCCGGAGGGCATGTGCGACGCCGGCGAGGTCGCCGCCGCCGCGTGCGCGGACCTGAGTCTCGTGGGCGCCGAGGAGCGCGGGGTGCGGCTGCGCGCGGACCTGCCCTCCCTGCCGGTCGCCCTCCCGGAGGCGGCCCTGCGCCGCATGCTGGCGGCCCTCCTGGACAACGCCCTGGGCTTCGCCCCGCCGGGCACCGAGGTGACGGTCTCCGGGGAGCGGGTCCGCGGCGTCGTCGAGCTGCGGGTGGCGGACCGAGGAGCGGGCATCCAGGGCGTGGAGCCGGACCACGTGTTCGACCGGTTCGCGCGCGGCAGGCCCGCCGCCGTGCCGGGCTCGGGGCCGGGGGCGGTGCCGCGGTCCTCCCACGGGATCGGCCTGGCGCTCGTGCGGGAGACCGCCCATCGCTACCGGGGCGAGGTGCGCGTGGAGTCCACGGGTCCGGAGGGGACCGTGATGCTGTTGACCCTGCCCGCCGCGCAGGAGGCGCGATGACGGGCCCCGACCTGCTGCTGATCGAGGACGACGACCGCCTCGGCCCCCTGCTGCGCGACCTGCTCTCCCTGGACTGGGAGGTGACCTGGTCGCCCACCCTGGCGGCGGCCCGGGCCGAGCTGGACCGCCGGCTGTTCGCCGTCCTGGTGGTGGACCGCGGCCTGCCCGACGGCGACGGCGTCGACCTGGTCCGCGAGCTGCGCGCTCGCGGCGTGGCCGTCCCGGCCCTGCTGCTCACCGCCTACGGCGAGCTCGAGGACCGCGTGCACGGCCTCGACGCCGGCGCCAACGACTACCTCGTCAAGCCGTTCGAGGTGGCCGAGCTGCAGGCCCGGCTGCGCGCCTTGACCCGCGACTACTCGGGCCGCGGGGCGGGCGTGGAGATCGGCTCGTGGATGTTCTACCCGGACAACCGCACGGTGGAGTCGCCCTACACCGGGCGGATCCTGCTCACGGAGAAGGAGTCCGCCCTGTTGGCCGTGCTCGCCTCCGCCCCGGACACCGCGTTCACCCGGGCCCACCTGCTCAGCGCCGTGTTCGAGCACGGCGAGCAGGAGGGCACCGTGGACACCTACGTCCACTACCTGCGTCGCAAGACGGACCGATCCCTCGTGGAGACCGTCCGCGGGGTCGGCTACCGCCTCGGCACCCCGACCTGAGGCGGTGCGGTGCGTCCTGGCGGCGGGTGCTCCGCGGGTCAGGCGCGGTGCGCCCCCCGGCGGTCCGTCAGGCGGCGCAGGGGCCCGGCCACGAGCCCGGCCAGCTGCCACATGAGCGGGCCGGCCAGCAGGACCCACGCCAGGGAGGCGAGCACGTCCGTGGGGTAGTGCACGCCGAGCACCAGGACGGTTGCCACCATCACCGCCACGGCCACCACGCCGAGCACCGCGCGAGCCGCGCGCTGACCGGGGGTGCGGGACGCGAGGACCAGCATGAAGGCCATGGCCGCCACGAAGGCGACGTGGCCGCTGGGGAAGGTCCAGTCGACGGCGGGCACCGCCGTGGGGTGCGGCAGGGCGGCGGCCGCGGGGCGGGGGCGGTGCACGAGCAGCTTCACCGCCCCCACCGGCAGCCAGGCGAGCGCCACGGCCAGGCCGAGGCGCACGCCCAGCGCCAGGTCCCCGCGCCGGAGGGCCACCAGGCTCGCCACCGCCAGGGTGAGGACCACCGCGAACGCCGGTTCCAGCGCCTGGTACAGGGCGTTGCTGAGCACACCCACCGCGCCGGTGTTCCAGTCGTTGAACGCGCGGGTCACCGGCAGGTCGGCCGTGACGGGGATGAGCGCCAGTCCGCCGCCCACCACGAGCACCGCGACGAGGAACGCCGCCACGATGCGCACCGGGGCGAGCGCGGGGCGTCCGCCGGGAGCGCGGCGGAGGGGATGGGACGGGCTGTTCGGG
>NZ_JAKRNH010000126.1:0-6475 GCF_022346985.1 Micrococcus sp. ACRRV | reverse complement strand
CCACCCTCGTCGCCGTCGCCGTCCTCCCGGCGCTGATGATCGGCGCCCCGGCCGCCTCGGCCGCCCCCGCCGTCTCCCCCCTGGGGCACGACATGCGGATCTCCGACCCGGGGACGGCGTCCCCGGACTTCTACCGGTACATCTGCCGCCGCGTGCCCATCATCCCCTGCTGAGCCCCCCCGACGCGGCTCCGACGGCACCTTGCGGGCCGCACCCGGCCCGGCCCCATACTGGACGACGTGAACGTCCCAGCATGGGGCCGGGCCACATGGGGCCTCCTGGCAGAACCCCCGCGCCGGCTCTCCCCTCGCCTCCGCCGGCTGCTGGCCGTGGTCGGTGGCCTCCTCCTGGTCTGGGAGACCGCGGACCTGGCCCTCGGGGCGGCCGGCCGCCCGGGCGGCGGGCTGCTGGACTCGGCCGACGCCCTCTTCTCCCTCGGCACCGGCGTGACGCTCGTCCTGGCGCTCGCCGGCGCCCGTGCCCTCATGGGCTGCTACACGCTGCTCGTCCTGTCCGCACTGGCCTCGGGGTTCTACGCCCTGCCGGTGGTGACCGTGGGCCTGGCCATGGGGTTCGCCGCCCTGTACCTCTCCAGGACGCCCCTGGTGGTCTTCAGCTGCACCCTCCTGGCGACCACGGTGCTCACCGCCGCCCTCCGCCCCGACCACCTGGACGTGCTGCCGCTCATGCTGGTGCCGGCACTGGCGGGCACCGCCGTGGGGCTGCTCCTGCGGCGTGAGTCGGTCTCCCTGGAGCGCGCCCGCCGCCGCAACCTCGAGCTCGTGGAGGCGCGCGACCGCGCCACGGCCGACATCCGGCGCAGCCTGGCCCGCGACCTGCACGACGTGGTGGCCCAGGACCTCGCCGTCCTGGCCATGCAGACGCAGGCGATACGCGTCGCCCCCGACCGCGCCGCCCAGCAGCGGATGGCGGACGCCGTGGCCGACGTCGCCCGGCAGGCCCACGCCAATCTGCGCGGCCTGCTCCAGGTGCTCTACGCCGGCACCGACGTCGACGCGCGCCGGGGCACGGGCACGCCGGACGCTCTCGACACCGCGCTGGTGACCTCCTCCGCGCAGGCGGCCCGGGACGCCGCCGCGCGGCTTCGCGCGCACGGCTTCGACGTCGACCTGCAGGTCCAGGAGCAGGACGGGGTGCGCGCGCCCCGCCACGTGGACGCGACCGTCCACCGGATCGCCCACGAGGCGGTCACCAACGTGGTCAAGCACGCCCCCGCCGGGGGCGCGTGCCAGGTGCTCTTCACCCTGTCCCCCGGGCAGGTGCGTCTGCGGGTGCTCAGTGAACTGTCCCCCGCCCAGCACCCCGGCCGACCCCGGGACGCGCCGCAGCCCGACGGCTCGTTCGGGGTGCTGAACATCCGGGAGCGCGCAGGGCTGCTCGGCGGCCGCGCGGACGTCGGACCCCGGGAGGGGCGCTGGCACGTGGACGTGCGCATCCCCTTCGGCGTCCCCGCCTGAGCCGGCCGCCGTGGGCCGCCGGGCATGAGCGGCCGCCGACCGCGCCTGCCCCTGCCTCACCGCGGCAGCAGGAGCCACCCCATGAGGGACATCCCCGCCACGCCCGCGAGCGAGGCCGGCAACAGGGCCGCGACCAGGCCACGGGGGCTCACGGCCCGGCCCGGCATGTCCGGGGTCTGGGCGGGGGCGGCCATGCCGTGGGCCACCTGGATGCGGGCCGGGCCGGCGATGATGCCCCACCCCGCGGCCGCGTTGTGCAGTCCGTTGGACCACGCCGGGGGCACTCCCAGGGCCGCGCCCGTGTCCATCTGCAGCGGCCCCACCAGGGCCATCGCCCCCGTGTTGGACGCCGTGACGAACCCCGCGAAGGCCCCGATGAACGGCATGGCCGCCAGGTAGGACTCCCCCAGGCCGCTCAGCGCGCCCGCGAGCGCAGGGGACGCCCCGCCCGCGGAGAGCACCAGGCCGAACGCCACGTAGAGCGCGTTGGGGACCGCGGTGCCGCGCCAGAGCCGGAGTGACTCGCGGGGGACGGTGCGCCGCGCGGCGGCGTCGAGGTCCAGGAGCCGCAGGCCCACGCCCACCGCCACGAAGGACCACAGGGCCGGAGTCCCGACGACGGACAGCGGCCCCGTCAGCCCCAGCGCGTCCTCGGCGGTGGTGCCGAGCACGGTGCCCGCCATGAGCGTCACGTAGGGGACGACGTCCCGCCCCGGCCCGGGGGTGAGTCGGCCGCGGCGGATCACGAGCAGCCAGGCCAGGGTGAGCGCGAAGGTCGCCACGGCGCCCGCCGGTGCCGTGCCGACCAGCAGGTTGGCACCGAGGATCAGCGCCCACTGGGCCGTCCCGGAGGCGAGCGCGACGCCGAGCCAGGGTGCCAGGCGGGCGGGGGCGCTGTCGTCGCGCAGGCCGCGGGCGCCGCGCACCGCCAGGACCGTGGCCACGCCGGCCACGAGTGAGGCGGGCAGGTTGAACACCGCGGCCGTGACCCCGACCTCCTGGACGTCCAGGCCGGCCAGGCGGGCGCCCATGAGCGTGCCCGGCGCCATGGAGCCCCACACGCCGATCGTCAGCGAGAGCACCGAGAGCAGCGCCGCCCGGTAGGCGGTGAACCCGAGGCCGAGCAGCAGCGGGACGCCCACCACCAGGGACACCCCGAACCCGGTGACGGTCTCCAGGAACGGGATGACGCCGTGCACCATGAGCAGGGCCGTGGCCAGGGTGGGGCCGTTGCCCGCGGACAGCCAGCCGCCCAGCCGGGCGTGCGCGCCGGAGTGCTCCATCACGCGGGAGAGGGTGATGCCGCCGGCGATGATCGCCAGGATCTCGAGCACGGTCGGCACCCCGTGCCCCACCGCCGCGCCCAGCACGGCCGGGTCCACGCCGAACACCGTCAGGCCCAGGACGACGGCGGCCACGGAGCCCGCGGCGGGCGCCGCCCAGGCGGGCAGGCGCGTCATCAGCAGGCCCAGGGTCAGCAGGATGGGCGCCAGGGCGAGCAGCACCTGCATGGCTCCGCCCTCCCTCCTCAGCTCGACGACGGGCGCGTCCGGCCCCCATCACTGTAGGACCCCCTGACCGGCGGGGCCGGGGGTCCTACGCTGGGCGCATGAGCTCGACGACCGTCCCGTCCGTCCCCGCGCCCGTCCCGGCCCCGCTGGACCCGCCCGTGCCGGTGCTCGCGGCGCCCATGGCCGGCGGGCCCTCCACCCCGGAGCTGGCGGCCGCGGTGATCCGGGCCGGCGGCGGCGCGTTCCTGGCCGGCGGCATGCGGTCCGCCGCGCAGGTCCGGGAGCAGGTGGACGGACTGCGCGCCCTGCTCACCGCCCCCGAGGAGGCCGGCCGGTTCGGTGTGAACCTCTTCGTGCCGGACGCGGTGAACACGGCCGTGGCCGCCTCGGCCCGCGGCGGCGCCGCCCGGATCGCGCGCGCCCAGGCGGTGGCCTCCTACCGGGAGCGCCTCGCGCCCCTGGCCGCGGACCTCGGCGCGGAGCTGCCCTCCGTCCTGACGGTCACCCCGGACCCCGACGCCGAGCGCGCCGCGTTCGAGGACATGCTCGCCGCCGCCGAGGAGCAGTCCTGGCCGGCGGTGTCCTTCACGTTCGGGCTGCCCGCCCCGGACGTGTTCGCCCGCCTGGACGCGGCCGGGATCCCGGCCGGCGTGACGGTGACGAGCCCCGCGGAGGCGATGGCCGCCGTCGCGAGCGGGGCCCGGTTCCTGGTGGTCCAGGGCCCCAAGGCGGGCGGACACCGGGCCACCCTGGACCCCCAGGGCCGCCCGGGCATCACCGACCTGCGCACCCTGGTGTTCGCGGTGCGCCACGCCCTCGGCCCGGCCGCCGTGCCGCTCGTGGCCGCCGGCGGGATCACCGACGGCGCGCAGGTGCGTCCCCTGCTGGAGGCCGGGGCCGTGGCCGTCGCCGCGGGCACCGCGTTCCTGCTCACCCCCGAGGCCGGCACCTCCGCGGCGCATCGCACCGCGCTGCGCCAGGCCTCGGCCGGCGTCGCCTTCGCCCATCCCGACGACGGCGCCGCCTCCACCGCCCTGACCCGCGCCTACACGGGGCGCTGGGCCCGCGGCCTCGTCACCCCGTTCATGGACGAGCACCACGACGCCCCCGCCGCGTACCCCGAGGTCAACGGGCTCACCGGGCCGCTGCGGCGGGCCGCGGCCGAGGAGGGGGACCTGGAGCACGTGCACCTGTGGGCCGGCACCGGCGCGCACCGCGTGGAGGAGGTCGGCGCCGCGGAGGTGCTCGCCTCCCTGGCCCCCCGGGCTGAGCCGTGAACCCGCTGCGCCGCCTGGACGTCCTGCTCCGCCGACACCCGGTGCGCACGGACGTCACCGCGGCCGTGCTGCTCACCCTGGTGCTGGTGCTGGCGCCCCTCGTGATGCTCGGCGGCGGCGTCGGCAGCCCCGCGGCCTGGCAGACGGCCGGCACCGTCGTCGCCGGCCTGCTCATGACCGGCGCATGGGGGCTGCGCCGGGTGCGGCCCGTGGCCGCCGCGGGGGTGACCGTCGCCGGGGCCCTGCTGCACCTGGCCGTCGGACCCGAGTTCACGATCGCGCTGGCCATGGTCCCGGCCACCGTCTACAACCTGGCCGCGATCGGGCCCCGCTGGGCGTCCCTCGCCGGGCTCGCCACGGGCCTGGCCGGGGGCCTGGCCAACGGGCTGAAGGTGTGGCTGTTCCCGCCCCGGTTCACCACGCCCGACGGTGTGCAGGTCCAGTCCCCCGCAGAGCCGGTGGCCATGGTGGTCATGGCCGTCCTGTGCGGGATGGCCGTGCTCACCGCGTGGGCGTTCGGGGACGTGGTCCGCAACCGCCGGCTGGCCGTGCAGGCCCTCGAGGACCGCGCCCGGCGCCTCGAGACGCAGGCCCTGCAGGAGCGCGAGCTCGCCGCCGCCGACGAGCGCAGCCACATCGCGCGCGAGATGCACGACATCGTGGCCCACTCCCTGCAGGTGATCATCAGCCAGGCCGACGGCGCCCGGTACGCGGCCGCCGCCAAGCCGGAGCTCGCCGTCGAGACCCTGGAGACCATCGGCCAGACCGGCCGCTCCGCCCTGGCGGACATGCGCCAGCTGCTGGGCGTGCTGCGCGGCCCCGCCGAGCCCACCGGCGGCCCCGACCGCGCCCGCCGCGATCCCGCCGCCCCGGACGGGCACCGCGCCCCGCCCGGCCTCGCCGACCTGCCCGCCCTGTTCCAGACCCTGCGCCTGTCCGGGCTGGAGATCTCCCTGCTCGAGCAGGGGAGCCCGCGCCGCGACCTGCCCGCCGGCGGCGAGCTCACGGCCTACCGCACCGTCCAGGAGGCCCTCACCAACACGCTGCGCCACGGCGGGGAGGGGGCGCACGCCTTCGTCACCCTCCGCTGGACCGCACGCGGACTGGAGATCCAGGCCGACGACGACGGGCGCAGCCAGGCCGACGCCGAGACCACCGGCAGCGGCCAGGGCCTGCGCGGGATCGCCGAGCGCGTGGCGCTGTTCGGCGGGACCATGGAGGCCGGGCCGCGCGTCGGCGCCGGGTGGCGGGTCTGGGCCGAGCTGCCGTACGCGGACGTCTGACGGGCCGCGGTCGGCGCAGCGCGGAGGTCGGCGACGTCTGGGAGGATGCCCGTATGAGCCCCGACGACGCCCAGCCGACCCCCATCCGCGTGGCCCTCGTGGACGACCAGGCCCTGATCCGCTCCGGCCTGGCCATGCTGATCGACTCCCAGCCGGACCTGACCGTGGTGGCGCAGGCCTCCGACGGCCGCGAGGCGGCGGCCTCCGTGGCCGTGGCGGGCGCCGACGTCGTGCTCATGGACGTGCGGATGCCGGAGATGGACGGGATCGAGGCCACGCGCGCCCTGCTGCGCCGGCCCGATGCGCCGCGCGTGGTGGTGCTGACGACGTTCGACCTGGACGAGCACGTGATGGACGCGATCGAGGCCGGGGCCTCCGGGTTCCTGCTCAAGGACGCACCGCCCGAGGAGCTGCTCGCCGCGATCCGCACGGTGCACGGCGGGGACGCGGTGATCGCCCCGTCGACGACGCGGCGGCTGCTGGCCCACATGGCGCCGCGGCTGCGCCAGGACGCGGCCCGCAGCGCCGAGTGCGCGGACGAGCAGGCCGCCGTCGGCTCCCTCACCCCGCGCGAGCGGGAGGTGCTCGTGCTCATGGGCCAGGGCGCGGCGAACCCGGAGATCGCCGCCCAGCTGGTGCTCTCCGAGGCCACCGTCAAGACGCACGTGGGGCGGGTCCTGGCGAAGCTCTCGGCACGCGACCGGGTGCAGGCGGTGCTGATCGCGCACCGGACGGGGCTCGTGGGGTTCTGAGCCGGCCCTTGCCCGGCCTCGCGGCACCTTCGGCCAGCGGGGCTCCTACCCAGGGATGACCCCCCTCCGGCGCGGTTCAGCCCCAGGAGGGTGCCGGCCGACGGCACCGGCGCGACATCCTGGTCTCACCTGGGACACCCACCTCCGACCGCACCGAAGGACCCCCATGAGCGC
>NZ_JAKRNH010000125.1:0-6498 GCF_022346985.1 Micrococcus sp. ACRRV | reverse complement strand
ACGGGAGGGAGGGCGGACACCCCCACACCCTACGACGGGGCTCGCCCTACGATGTGGCCATGCGCATCCTCGCCCTCGTCTCCGGCTCCGGCACCAACCTTCAGGCCGTCCTCGACGCCGTCGCCTCCGGGGCGCTGCCCCTGGAGGTCGCGGCCGTCGGCTCGGACGTGCCGGGCGTGCAGGGCCTGGCCCGCGCCGAGGCCGCGGGCATCCCCACCTTCACCGTGGCCCCGGCCGACCACCCGGACCGGGCGGCGTGGAACGTCGCCCTGGCGGAGGCCGTGGCGGCGTACGAGCCGGACTGGGTGGTGTGCTCCGGCTTCATGCGGATCCTCGGGGCGCCCCTGCTCGAGGCGTTCCCGGGGCGGATCGTCAACACGCACCCGGCGCTGCTGCCGTCCTTCCCGGGGGCGCACGGCGTCCGCGACGCCCTGGCCTACGGGGTGAAGGTCACCGGCTGCACCGTGCACCTCGTGGATGCGGGCGTCGACACCGGCCCCATCCTGGCGCAGGCCGCCGTCCCGGTCCTCGACACGGACACGGAGGAGGTCCTGCACGAGCGCATCAAGGTCCAGGAGCGGGTCCTGCTGCTGCGCGTGCTCGGCGAGCTCGCCGCCGGACGCTCCCCCCGGCAGGCCTGACCGGTCCTCATGGGACCGGACCCGGACGCACGAACGGCGCCCGCCCCCTCGCAGGGGCGGGCGCCGTCGTCGGAGGGCGCGCTCAGAACCGCCGGACCCCCACGGTGCGCCAGGAGTCGACGGCCTCGCGGGCGTTGGCGTCGCGGACCATGCCCGGGACCAGGAACAGGTCCACGATCCACCAGACGGCCCAGATCGCCAGCGGGATCCAGCCGATGAGGAGCCAGGCGGTCGCGGCGCCGCCCCACGCCAGCAGCAGCTGGACGACCCCCGACACCCAGCGCTTGGTGTACATGCGGTGCACCCCGAGGTTCCCCAGGAAGAACCACAGCAGGTACGCGATCAGCGTGTTGCGGGACTGCTGGACGACGACGGTCTGGGGCTGGTGCTGCGGCTGCGGGCGGTAGGGCGCGGTCATGGCTCCAGCCTACGGGGCGGGCCGTCCGGGCCCTCAGTCCTCGGCGACCTCCAGGGCGCGGCCGCGGGTCTCCGGGGCCCACGCGAACATGACGAGCACGGCCACCACAACGAGCCCCGCGGTCACGCCGAACGCCCCCGGCAGGCCGAGCGCGGGCACCAGCGTGCCCACGAAGAACAGGGGCCCCAGCCCCGCCCCCACGCGCGAGGCCGCGGAGGCCCAGCCGAAGCCGGAGGCGCGCAGCGTCGTCGGGTACAGCTCGGAGACATAGGTGTAGAGCACCGGCACGGCGATCTGGATGACGAACCCGTAGGCGAGCACGAGCGGCAGCGCCGCCCCCGGCACGCCGAGCACGGAGGCCAGCCACACGAGCAGCCCCGAGGCGACGACGCCGCTCACCGCCAGCAGGCGGCGTCGGCCCGTGGCCTCGACGAGGACCGCGGACACGGCCACCCCCACGAGGCCCGCGGCGGCCATACCGGAGGTCGTGATGAACGCCCGCGACTGCGCGAACCCGGCCTCGATGAGGAACGTGGGAAGCCACTGCAGGGCGATGTAGTAGATCAGCATGACGGCCACGAACAGCAGCCAGGCCGTCGCCGTGATCCGCGGGGAGAACCGCCACACGGCCGCCAGCTGGGCGAGCAGGCCGCCGTGGGCGCGGGAGTCGGCGGCGGGCATGACGTAGGGGCGGGGCTCGGCACCCGTCCGTTCCACCATGCGGTCGATCACGGCGCGGGCCTCGCGCTCGCGCCCGCGGCTCATCAGGTACAGCGGGGACTCGGGGATGCCCAGGCGGACCAGGAAGACCAGCAGGGCGGGCAGCACCATGGCCAGCAGCGGCAGACGCCAGTCGCTCCAGGTCCCGACGAGCCACGCCGAGACGACGCCGCACAGCGCCGCGCCGATCGGCCACCAGCCGTCCATGGCGGTGAGGACGCGCCCGCGCAGGCGCCGGGGCGTGAACTCGCCGACCAGGGCGTAGTCCACGGGGACGGTGCCGCCGAGGCCGATGCCGGCCATGAAGCGGAACACGGCGAACCACAGCAGCGAGTCCGTGAGCGCGCCGGCGAGCGTGAAGACGGAGAAGATCAGGAGCGTCCACGTGAACGCGGCCTTGCGCCCGATCTGGTCCGCGACGGTGCCCCAGAGGAACGCGCCGACGGCCATGCCGATCAGGTTCGCGGTGCCGATCCAGGCGGCGTCGGCCTTGGACAGCCCCCACTCCTCGGTCAGCAGGGGGATCATCACGCCGTTGAGGGTGACGTCCCAGGCGTCGAACATGAAGCCGAGGCCGCCGATCAGGAAGATCCGGCCCTGGACGGGCCAGCGCCAGGGGAGCTCCTGGACGACCTGCTCCCCGGTGGGGGCGGCGGATGCGGCGTGACTGCCGGTGGGGGGCACGGTGGTCTCCCGTCTGAGTCGAGGACCGGTCCGACGCCGGTCCGATCCAGTATGGGTGATCCCGGCCACGATCCCGGCCCCGTGACCGTCGGATGACGGCCCGCGGCGGCTTCCGCCCCTCCCGGCGGAGGGAGCACCATGGGCGCATGACCGAGGATCTCGCCCCCACGACCGGACCCGACGACGCCACCCCGGGCGCCCCCGACGAGGAGGCGGTCGACGTCGTCGTGATCGGCGCCGGACCCGTGGGCGAGAACGCGGCCCAGTACGCCCACACGGCCGGCGGCCTGGAGGTCGCCCTCGTGGAGGCGGACCTGCTGGGCGGGGAGTGCTCGTACTGGGCGTGCATGCCCTCGAAGGCGTTGCTGCGCCCCCTCGAGGTCGCCGGCGCCGCAGCCCACCTGGGCGGGCTGACGGACCCCGACATCGATCTGCCGGGCCTGCTCGCCCGCCGGGACGAGTGGCGCTCCCACCTGGACGACGCCGGCCAGGTCGAGTGGGCCGAGGACGCCGGGCTGCGCGTGGTCCGCGGGCACGGGCGGCTCGCCGGACCCCGCCGGGTGGAGGTCCTCGGCGACGACGGCGCCCCCGCGCGCGTCCTCCGGGCCCGGCACGCGGTGGTGGTCGCCACGGGCAGCACGGCCGTGGTGCCGGGGGAGCTGCGGGGCGTGAGCCCGTGGACCTCCCGGGACGCGACCGGCGTGCGCGAGGTCCCGGGGCGGCTGGCGATCGTGGGCGGCGGCGTGGTGGCTGTCGAGGCCGCCACGTGGATGGCCGCCCTCGGCTCGGACGTGCAGCTGCTGGTGCGCGGCGACCGCCTGCTCTCCGGGCAGGAGCCGGTGGCCTCGCGCCTGGTCCTCGAGGGGCTCGTGGACGCCGGGGTGCGGGTGCGCTTCGGGACCTCCGTGGAGCGCGCCGAGCGGGCAGACGTGCACGCCGAGTCTGACGTGGGCGTCCCGCACGGCGGGCCCGTGCGCCTCACCCTGGCAGGCTCGGGGGAGACGCTCGAGGTCGACGAGCTGCTCGTGGCCGCCGGCCGCCGCCCGGCCCTCGACGGGCTCGGCCTGGAGGCGCTCGGCCTGTCCGCCGAGGACCTGCAGGACGAGTCCGGGACCGCCGTCGTGCCCGCCTCGGACGGGGCTGCGCCCTGGCTGTACGCCGTCGGGGACGTCACCGGCGGGCCCGCCCTGACCCACTGGGGCAAGCACCGGGCCCGCCTGCTGGGGGAGCGGATCGCCGCGCTCGCCACGGGGCGCCCCGCCCCGTCCGGCGAAGAGGCCGGGGAGGGCGTCCCCGAAGCGGTGCCGCAGGTGGTCTTCACCTCGCCGCAGGTGGCGCGCGTGGGGGTCACGGAGGCCCAGGCCCGCGAGGAGGGCGGGGAGGGGGAGCTGCGCGTCGTCGACGTCCCGCTGACGTCCGCCGCCGGCGCCGCCCTGCTGCGCGACGACGCCGCGGGCCGGGCCGTGCTGGTGCTGCGCGGGGACCGCGTGGTGGGCGCGACGTTCGTGGGGTTCGAGGTGGCGGAGCTGCTGCACGCGGCCACGGTGGCGATCGTGGGCGAGGTCCCGCTGGACCGGCTCCGGCACGCGGTGGCGGCCTACCCGACGGCCTCGGAGGTGTGGCTGCGGCTCGTGGAGGAGGCCCTCGGCCGCGGCTGACGCGGAGCGGAGGCCGTCCGAGCCACTGCCTAGACTGGACCCGACCTGCGGCGCCGCCGGGACGAGCCCCGGCCGGGCCGCGCTCGACCCGCACGAATGGAGTCCCCGTGTCCTCTGCCCCGTCCGTCACCACCGTCCTGGACGAGGTGCCCCTGAAGCGGGCCCTCATCTCCGTGTACGACAAGACCGGGCTGGAGGAGCTGGCCACCGGCCTGCACGCCGCCGGCGTGCAGCTGGTCTCCACGGGCTCCACCGCCCAGCGCATCGCCGCCGCGGGCGTGCCGGTCACCGAGGTCTCCGAGGTCACCGGCTTCCAGGAGTGCCTGGACGGCCGCGTGAAGACCCTCCATCCCCGCGTCCACGCCGGCATCCTGGCCGATCGCCGCCGCGAGGACCACGTGGCGCAGCTGGCCGACCTCGACGTCGAGCCCTTCGACCTCGTCGTCGTGAACCTGTACCCGTTCGTGGAGACGGTCCGCTCGGGCGCGGACGAGGACGCCGTCGTCGAGCAGATCGACATCGGCGGCCCCTCCATGGTGCGTGCCGCCGCCAAGAACCACGCCTCCGTGGCCGTCGTCGTGGACCCGGCACGCTACGGGGACGTCGTCGCCGCCGCGCAGGCCGGCGGCTTCGACCTCCGCACCCGCCGCCGCCTGGCCTCCCTGGCGTTCGCCCACACCGCGGCCTACGACAACGCCGTGGCCGCGTGGACCGCCGCGCACTTCGGCGAGGACGCCGAGGACGAGGACGCGCCCGTGTTCCCGCCCTACGCCGGCTTCTCCCTGGAACGGGCCGCGACCCTGCGCTACGGCGAGAACCCGCACCAGCCCGCCGCCCTCTACGTGGACCACGAGGCCGCTCCGGGCATCGCCCAGGCGGAGCTCCTGCACGGCAAGGCGATGTCCTACAACAACTACGTGGACGCCGACGCCGCCGTGCGCGCCGCCTTCGACCACGCCGTCCCCGCCGTCGCGATCGTCAAGCACGCCAACCCGTGCGGCGTGGCGGTCGCGGGGGAGGGCGAGGACGTCGCCGTCGCCCACGCCAAGGCCCACGCCTGCGACCCGGTGTCCGCGTTCGGCGGCGTGATCGCCGCCAACCGCCCGGTCACCCGGGCCATGGCGGAGCAGGTCGCGCCGATCTTCACCGAGGTCGTGGTGGCCCCGTCCTTCGACGAGGACGCCCTCGAGGTCCTCACCGCCAAGAAGAACCTGCGCCTGCTGGCCCTGCCCGAGGGCTTCGCCCGCGACGCCGTGGAGGCCAAGCAGGTCTCCGGCGGCATGCTCATGCAGATCGCGGACGCCGTGGACGCCGACGGGGACGACCCCCGGACCTGGACCCTCGCCGCCGGGGAGGCCGCGGACGAGGCCACCCTCGCCGACCTCGCCTTCGCGTGGCGGGCCGTGCGCGCCGCCAAGTCCAACGCGGTGCTGCTGGCGCACGACGGCGCCACCGTGGGCGTCGGCATGGGCCAGGTCAACCGCCTCGACTCCTGCCGTCTCGCCGTGGAGCGCGCCAACACCCTGGGCGCCGCGCAGACCGGCGGCCAGGACGTCAGCTCCGCCGGCGGCGCGGAGAACGTCTCCGGCGAGGGCGCCCCGGAGCGCGCCCGCGGGGCCGTGGCCGCCTCGGACGCGTTCTTCCCGTTCGCGGACGGCCTGCAGATCCTCGTCGACGCCGGCGTGAAGGCCGTGGTCCAGCCCGGCGGCTCCGTCCGGGACCAGGAGGTCGTGGACGCCGCGAACGCCGCCGGCATCACCATGTACCTCACCGGCGCACGCCACTTCTTCCACGGCTGAGCCCCCTCGACCCGGCCCCGGTCCGCGGACGCCCCGTCGCCCCTTGGCGGCGGGGCGTCGTGGTGCCAGGATGACGGCGAGAGCGGCGTGGACGTCGCCCGGGACGAGGGGAGGGCACCGTGTTCGGCGGGGACTCGATGATGCAGGACCTGATGGTCGGCTCCGGCTGGCTGGGACTGCTGGGCTGCATGATCCTGGGCGTGTTGGCGTCCGTGGTGCTCGGGACGGCGGGACGCCGCCGAGTGCAGGGACGCCCCTGGGCGGTCCCGGGCGTGGTCGGCGGCCTGCTGCTCGCCGCCGCCGTGGCCTCCGCGCTGAGCTCCTTCGGCACGTTCTTCGGCTTCATGGGGATCGCCTTCGCGGTGTTCATGGGCATCGGCGCGTGGAACGCGTTCACGACCCCGGCCCGCGCCGCCGAGCGCCTGCGGGAGCAGGAGGCCCACGCCGAGCGCCTCGGCGCCGCCTACGCCCGGGGCGCCGCCACGGGCCCGCCCGCACCGCACTCACCGGACGCCGCCGAGCCCGGGCAGGCACCGGCCCACGACCCCGACTGGTATCCGGCCACCCCCGGAGGAGGC
>NZ_JAKRNH010000124.1:0-6575 GCF_022346985.1 Micrococcus sp. ACRRV | reverse complement strand
CTCCCCACCGGCCCTGCCACGGCCGTCCCCGCCGCGCCCGCCGCCCCGGTCTCCCCGACCGCCGAAGACCGTTCCGCGGCCACCCCAGCGGATACCCTCGACACCATGAGCGCGCGCACCACGTACCTCCTCGTCGACGGCGAGAACCTCGACGCCACCCTCGGCATGTCCGTCCTCAACCGCCGCCCGAACCCGGAGGAGCGCCCCCGCTGGAACCGCGTGCTGCGGCACGTGGAGCGGGCCTGGGGCCAGGAGGTCCGCCCGCTGTTCTTCCTGGCGGTGGACGAGGACGGGGACATCCCGTTCGGCTTCGTCCAGGCGCTCACCACGATGGGCTACCAGCCGATCCTGCTGCGCGGGGCCGGCAAGGTCGTGGACATCGGCATCCAGCGCATGGCGGAGGCGCTGATCGGCCGGGACGCGGACGTGGTCCTGGCCAGCCACGACGCCGACTTCGCCCCGCAGATGCTCGACCTCGCCGCGCACGGCCACAAGATCGCCGTGATGGGCTTCGACGAGTTCATGTCCGCGGAGCTGCGCGCCGTGAACGGCATGGAGGTCTGGGACCTGGAGCACGACGTCGCCGCGTTCGACGTCCCGCTGCCGCGCCTGCGCGTCATCGACATCGACGACTTCGACCCGCGCGACTTCCTGTGACACTGGCCGCGGGCCACCGCCTGACGTGGGTGGATGTGGCGCGCGGGCTCGCGCTGGTCTCCATGTTCGTGGCGCACACGGCGCCGATGGGCGGCCCGGGCGGGGTGCTGAACCTCTCGGAGCACCTCACGGCCGCGCTGTTCGCGGCGCTCGTGGGCGTCTCGGCGCACCTGGAGCAGCGCCGTCACGGGTTCTGGCGGGCGTTCCTGCGCGCCGTGGTCCGCGCCGCGGCCCTGTGCGGCGCGGCCTGGCTGACGTCCCACTTCGGCGCGGCAGTCGTGGACGTCCTGACCCACCTCGCGGTGCTCACCGTCCTGATGTCCGTGCTGGCGCTCCTGCCGGGGCTGGTGCAGCTGCTGCTGGTCCCCGCCGCGGCCTGGGCGGGGGTGCGGGTCGGCGCCCTCACCGCCGACGACGTCGCCGCGCGCCTCGAGCCGGCCCGCGCCCTGGTCCCGGCGCAGGTCCGGCCGGGCCCGGCCGTCGTGGCGGAGCAGGCCGCCGCCTTCTTCACCGCCGGCCCCTACTTCCTGCTGTTCTTCACGGCCTGGGCGCTGCTCGGCGCGGTGGTCGTGCGGTCCGTGCAGGGCGGCGGCCTGAGGGCGGCCCTCCGGCTCGGCGGGCACCCCGGCCCTGGCCTGGGCGGCCGGGCCGCGGGCGGGGTCTGGGCGGGCGTCGGCCTGCTGGTCGGCGGCGCCGGTGTCGCGCTGGCCCGGCAGCGCACCGGGGACAGCCCGGTGCCCTACGAGGCCACGTGGGACTACGCCCTGCTCGCCGCCGGACTGGTGCTGATCGTGCTGGGGGCGTGCGCCGCCGTCGTGCCCTCCCACGTGCCGTGGCTGACGGCCGTGCTGGCCGTCCCCGGGTCCATGACGCTGAGCGTGTACGTGGCGCACCAGGCGTACCTGGGGTGGGTGCTGCGCGCCGGCCCGGGGCCGTGGCTCAGCGAGCTCGGCACGGACGACACCTGGTTCAACGTCGGGGCGCTCTGCGCCGCGGGCCTGCTGCTGCCGCTGCTCTGGCGGGCGCTCGTGCGGGCGGAGCCGTGGCGGCGCGGCCCGCTCGAGGGCCCGGTCGCCCTGGTCACCCACGGGCTCGCCCGCCGCTGACGCTCGGGGCACTCCGCGCCGGCACCGCCAGGACCGACCCTCTCGACGGCGCCCCGGAGGAGCCCGCGCCCCGTCACGGGTGTAGAGTGCCACGACCCCGGACACTCGGCGGCTCCCGAGTGCCGCCTCCCTCACCGAAGGCCCCTCGTGAATCCCACCGAATCCCCTCGCACGGCCGGGCCCGCGGGCAGCACCGCCGCGGCCGCCTCCCCTGAGCCGCACACCGGTCTGAAGCGCACCCTGGCCGCCCGTCACCTCATGATGATCGCCATGGGCGGCGCCATCGGCACCGGCCTCTTCGTCGCCTCCGGCAACAGCATCGCCACCGCCGGCCCCGGCGGCGCCCTGCTCGCCTACGTCGTCATCGGCTTCATGGTGTTCCTGCTCATGCAGTCGCTCGGCGAGATGGCCACCTACCTTCCGGTCTCCGGCGCCTTCGAGGAGTACGCGACCCGGTTCGTGAGCCCCTCGTTCGGCTTCGCCATCGGCTGGAACTACTGGTACAACTGGGCGATCACCGTGGCCGCCGAACTCGTGGCCGCCGCCCTGGTGATGCGCTACTGGTTCCCGGGCGTGCCCTCGTGGGCGTGGTCCGCGCTGTTCCTCGCGCTCCTCTTCGGCCTCAACGCCCTGTCCACCCGGGCCTACGGCGAGTCCGAGTTCTGGTTCTCGCTCATCAAGGTCGTCACCGTGGTGGTGTTCCTGGTGCTGGGCGTGCTCATGATCGTCGGCGTCCTCGGCGACGCCGCCGTCGGGACGGACAACTGGACGACGGGCGAGGCCCCCTTCGTGGGCGGCGCCCCCGGCATCCTCGCGATCTTCCTCGTGGCGGGCTTCTCCTTCCAGGGCACCGAGCTCGTCGGCGTGGCCGCCGGTGAGGCCGAGGACCCGGAGCGGACCGTCCCGAAGGCCATCCGCACCGTGTTCTGGCGCATCCTGCTCTTCTACGTGGGCGCGATCACCGTGATCGGCTTCCTGATCCCCTACACCAGCCCGAACCTGCTGGGCAGCGACATCGAGGACATCGCGATCTCCCCGTTCACCCTGGTGTTCGAGAACGCAGGCGTGCTGGCCGCGGCCGCCGTCATGAACGCCGTGATCCTCACGGCCATCCTCTCCGCCGGCAACTCCGGCCTGTACGCGTCCACGCGCATGCTGTGGGCCCTCGCGGACTCCGGCAAGGCCCCCCGCTTCCTTGCGAAGGTCAACCGCCGGGGCGTGCCCATGAACGCCCTGGTGGTGACCACGGCCGTGGGCGCCCTGTGTTTCCTGACGAGCTTCATCGGCGACGGCGCCGCCTACGTGTGGCTCGTCTCGGCCTCCGGTCTGGCCGGGTTCATCGTGTGGATGGGCATCGCCTGGAGCCACTACCGGTTCCGCAAGGCGTACGTGGCCCAGGGCAACGACATCACGGACCTCCCCTACCGGGCCGCCCTGTTCCCGCTGGGCCCGATCGTCGCGCTGCTGCTGTGCACCGTGGTGATCCTCGGCCAGAACTACGAGGCGTTCCTGAACGGGGTGGACCTGGTGGCCGTGGCGAGCGCGTACATCGGCCTGCCGCTGTTCCTCGCGCTGTGGATCGGCCACAAGCTGGTCACCGGCTCGAAGGGCGCGCGCCCCGAGGAGGCCGACCTCACCCGCGGCCGCGCCTGAGCCCCGCCCGGCCGGTTCGCGCCAGGGTGGGCCGGCCGGGACGCACGGGCTCTCCCCGCCGCCCGGGGCGGACGGGGCGCTCAGGCCTTCGGCAGCGCCAGCAGGGCCTCGATGGCGGCGGCGACCCCGTCGTCGTCGCAGGCCCCGACCACGCCGTCCGCGACCGCCCGCAGGGAGGCGTGCGCGCTGGCCACCGCCAGGCCGAGGCCGGCCCAGGCGAGCATCTCCGCGTCGTTGGGCATGTCCCCGAACGCGACGACGTCCGCCGCCTCCACGCCCGTCCCGCGCGCGAACTCGGCGAGGGTGGCGGCCTTGTGCACGCCCGGGGCGGACATCTCCACGAGCGACATGCCGGGCGCGGAGTGGGTGGCGGTGACCAGGCCGTCGCCGAGCTCACGGACGGCCGCGAGGAAGACGTCCGGCTCGATCCCGCCCGACTTGGCCATGAGCTTGACCACCGTCGCATCCCCCGGAAGGGCCGCCTCGAGACTGGCGGCGCGGGTCTGGCCGAGCTCGTCGGAGGCGAACGCGTCCTCCCAGAAGAAACCCTCCAGGGCCTCCGCGCCGAACGTGGCGGCGGGGTCCAGGGCGCGGATGCGGCGCACCACGTGGTCGATCGCGGCGCGGTCCAGGGCGTGGTGGAGGAGCACCTCGTCCGTGGCGGTGTCCGCGACGACGGCGCCGTTGGAGCAGATCACCGGGCCGACCTCGCCGAGCTGCGCGCGCAGCGGGCCCAGCCAGCGCAGCGGCCGCCCCGTCACGAACACGACGACGATCCCCTCGGCGTGCGCACGCCGCAGCGCGGCCACGGTACGGGGGGAGATCCGGCCGGTGCGCGTGTGCGCGTACCCGATCACGGTGCCGTCCAGGTCCGTGGCGATGAGCCGGGGACGACGGGCGGACACGGGGAGGGCGGACATGCGCCTCAGTCTAGGCGGGCGCCCTCCGGCCGGGCAGGATGGGATCGTGACCCAGGACAACCTCCGCACCCCCGCCACCGTGACCGTCACCGGCGCCGCCGGGAACATCGGCTACGCCCTGCTGTTCCGCATCGCCTCGGGCCAGCTGCTCGGCCCGGACACCCCCGTCCGGCTGCGCCTGCTGGAGATCCCCGCGGCCGTGCGCGCGGCCGAGGGCGTGGCCATGGAGCTCGCGGACAGCGCGTTCCCCCTGCTGGCGTCCGTGGACGTCACGGACAGCGCGGGCGCCGCGTTCGACGGCACCACCCACGCCCTGCTCGTCGGCGCCCGTCCCCGCACCGCCGGCATGGAGCGCGCGGACCTGCTGCGGGCCAACGGCGGGATCTTCGGCCCCCAGGGCGCCGCGATCAACGCGAGCGCGGACGCGTCGGTGCGCGTCGTCGTCGTGGGCAACCCGGCCAACACCAACGCGCTGATCGCCTCCGCGCACGCCCCGGACGTGCCGGCGGAGCGCTTCACCGCGCTCACCCGTCTGGACCACAACCGGGCCGTGTCCCAGCTCGCCGCGCGCGCCGGGGTGGGGGTGGCGGACGTGGACGGGATCACGATCTGGGGCAACCACTCGGCCACCCAGTTCCCCGACCTCACCCACGCGCGGGTGCGCGTGTCCGGCGACGACGGCGCGCCCGTCTGGCGCCCGGCCCTGGAGGTCCTGGACCCCGCGTGGGCGGCGGAGGAGTTCATCCCGCGTGTGGCCAAGCGCGGCGCAGAGATCATCGAGGTGCGGGGGGCGAGCTCGCAGGGCTCGGCGGCGTCCGCGACCATCGACCACATGCGGGACTGGTCCCTGGGCACCGGCGTGGACGCCGACGGCGCCCCGCGCCGCACCTCCGCGGCGGTCGTCTCGGACGGCTCCTACGGGGTGCCCGAGGGGCTGATCTCCTCGTTCCCGGTCACCTCCGACGGCAGCGGCGCGTGGACGATCCTCCCCGGCCTGGAGCCGGACGAGTCCCTGCTGCCGGGGGACGGCGGGCGCCTCGCCGCGACCGTCGCCGAGCTCGAGGCGGAGCGGGACGCGGTGCGGGCCCTCGGACTGATCTGAGCAGCCGGACGCGCCACCCACCGCTGTCGGGGCGGCGCCGTCGTCATGCCCGGCCTGCCCGCCGTGCTCAGTCCGCGAGCTCGTCCCGCATGGGCGGGTCTGCGCCCGGGCGGGAGGAGGTGATGGCGGAGGCGCGCGCCGCGTAGATCAGCACGGAGCGGATGTCCGCGAGGTCCATGGCGTGCAGGCGACCCCGGTTCTCGGCGCCGAGCAGAGAGCGGTCGTCCAGGGCGCCCAGCAGGGCCGCGGTGAAGGAGTCCCCCGCACCCACGGTGTCCGCGACGTCGACGGGCACGATCGGCTGCTCCAGCACGTGCTCCGCGGTGACGGCCACGATGTCCTCGGCGCCGCGCGTCATGACGACGAGCGCCGGGCCGGCCTGCTGCCACGCGCGCAGCGAGTCCATGAGCGGGCGGTCCGGGTAGAGCCAGGCGACGTCCTCGTCCGAGGCGTGGACGACGTCGGACAGTCGCACCGACTCCTCGGCGCGGGCGCGGGCGAACTCCCGGTCCGGGACGATCGAGGGGCGCACGTTGGGGTCGTAGCTGATCGTGGCGGTGGGCTGCACGGCCTCCAGCAGGCCCATCACCGAGGCGTCCCCGGGGGCGAGCATGGTGGCGATGGAGCCGGCGTGCACGTGCAGCAGGCGGCCGCCCGCGGCGCCGGTCAGCAGGCGCTCCAGCTCGGCGGCCTCCGGGAGAGTCCAGTCCAGCTCGAACTCGTAGCTGGCGGCGCCGGTGGGGTCCAGACGGGCGGTGGCCACGGAGGTGGGGGCGTCGTCGGCCCCGAGCACGCAGTGCACACCGTTGTCCGCAAGGTGTGCGGCGACCATGTCCCCGTACTCGTCCGTGCCGTACCGGCCGGCGAACCGCACAGGGCGGCCGAGCCGGCTCAGGCCGACAGCCACGTTCAACGGGCTGCCTCCGGGGTGCGCGCGGGGGGTGGCGGTGTCCGAGAGGACCACATCCACCAACGCCTCGCCGACGACTCCGAAATACTCTGCCACGAGCCCCACGGTACCCTACGAGGCGGCCCCGGCCGCGGGCTGTGGAGCCCGTGCGCCACCGCCGGGAGGACTCCGGCCGGCGGCCCCGCAGCGATCCGTCGGAAGGCGAGCATGTCCTCCTCCCCCTGTCT
>NZ_JAKRNH010000123.1:0-6594 GCF_022346985.1 Micrococcus sp. ACRRV | reverse complement strand
GGGCACTTCGCCGCCGGCGAGCCGGACTTCGTGCGCACCTGGCCCGTGCACTGCGTGGCCGGCACCCCCGGCGCGGACACCGCGCTGTTGGAGCGCCCGCGCGAGGACCTCGCCGCCGCCCGCCCGTGGCATGTGGTGGTGTGGAACGACCCCGTGAACCTGATGAGCTACGTGGCGTACGTGTTCCGCTCGCACTTCGGCTACTCGGCGGCGCGCGCCCAGTCCCTGATGCTCGAGGTCCACGAGCGCGGACGGTCCGTGGTGTTCACCGGCTCCCGTGAGGCCGCCGAGGGGCACGTGACCGCGATGCACGGGTTCGGCCTGTGGGCCACCCTGGAACAGGCCGAGGACTGAGGGGGAGCATGGCACAGCGATTCCGCTGGACGCGGCGCGGGTACGTCGCCGAGCTCGAGGACGCCGAGCTGCGGCTGCTGCGCGGCCTCGTGAAGGACGTGGTGACCCTGTTGGAGAACCGCCAGGACGAGGTCGCCCCGCCCGGGAGCGACGCGGGGACCGCCGAGGACGCCCCGGAGGCCGGGGCCGAGCCGGTCGCCGACGCTCGGCCGGGCGACGCCGTCGGGCCGGGGGAGGAGACCCCCCACGACGCCGCGTTCTGGGCGCTCGTGGGCGGGCTGGACCTCGTCGCGGACCCCGTGGCCGAGCGGTCCGCGCCGGAGGACCCCGCGGTCGCCCGCCTGCTGCCGGACGCGATCCCCCACGCCGAGCCCGCCGAGCGCGCCCGCCAGCGGGCCCTCACCGAGGACGCGCTCACCGCCGCCAAGCTCGCCGACGCCCGCCGCGCCCTCGAGGCGCTGCGCTCCGTGCGGGTCACCGTGCCCCACGAGCACGCCGTCTCCTTCGGGCGGGCGCTGAACGACGTCCGCCTGGTGCTCGCCGCCCGGCTGGGCATCGAGACCGAGCAGGACGCCGCCCGGGTCCACGCCGTGGACGACTGGCGCGACGCGCAGGACGTGGAGGCCACGATGGCCCTCCTGTACAACTTCACCACCTGGCTGCAGGAGACCCTGATGGCGGAGATGCTCTCCGAGCTGCCCCTCGAGGGCGCGGCCGGCCCCGACGAGGAGGAGGAGCGCGCATGAGCGCGACCGCAGACACCGCGCAGACGGGGGCGGGCCCCTCCTCGCCGATCGGCGTGTTCGACTCCGGCGTGGGCGGGCTGACCGTGGCCCGCGCGATCATGGACCAGCTGCCGCACGAGCCGATCATGTACGTCGGCGACACGGCGCACTCCCCGTACGGGCCGCGGCCGATCGCCCAGGTGCGCGCCCTGGCCCTGGGCGTGATGGACGAGCTCGTGGAGGCCGGCGTCAAGGCGCTCGTCATCGCGTGCAATTCCGCCTCGGCGGCCGTGCTGCGCGACGCGCGGGAGCGCTACACCGGCCGGCTCGGCATCCCCGTCGTCGAGGTCATCCAGCCGGCCGTGCGACGGGCCGTCGCCGCCACGCGCAACGGGCGGGTCGGCGTGATCGGCACCCAGGCCACCGTGGGCTCCCGCGCGTACGAGGACTCGTTCTCCGCGGCCCCGCACCTGCAGATCACGTCCGTGGCGTGCCCGCGGTTCGTCGAGTTCGTGGAGGCCGGCATCACCACGGGCCCCGAGCTGCTGGAGACCGCGGAGGAGTACGTGGCCCCGCTCAAGGCCGCCGGCGTGGACACCATGGTCCTGGGCTGCACCCACTACCCGCTGCTCACCGGCGCGCTCTCCCTGGTGATGGGGGAGGACGTCACGCTCGTCTCCTCCGCCGAGGAGACCGCCAAGGACCTGTACCGGGCCCTGGTGCGCCACGGCCTGGAGCACCCGCACTCGGCGGCCGGCTCCGCCGCCGCCCCCGAGCACCGCTTCGCCGCCACGGGCGACCCGGAGCACTTCGCGGCCCTCGCGCGTCGGTTCCTCGGCCCCGAGGTGGGACCGGTGCGGCAGATCCAGGAGATCCGCGAGCGGTACCCCACCGCGGCCCTCACCGCGCTGACGCCGGACGTGCTGGCGCGGCTGCGCGCCGAGATGGAGGAGGACGGAGCCCGATGAAGCTGACCGTGATCGGAGCCTCCGGCTCCTTCCCCGGGCCGGGCTCGCCCGCGTCCTGCTACCTCGTCACCGCCGACGGCCCGGACGGGAACGGGGGCACCCGCCCCTGGCGGATCCTCCTGGACCTGGGCAACGGGTCCCTGGGCGTGCTGCAGCGGCACATCGAGCTGGAGCAGATCGACGGCGTGCTGCTCTCGCACCTCCACCCGGACCACTGCATGGACCTGTGCGGGCTGCACGTGGCCGTGCGCTGGAACCCCGAGGGCTGGGACGCCGGGAGGATCCCCGTGTACGGGCCCGCGGCCACGGCCACGCGCATCGCCGAGGCGTACGGCATGGACCCGGAGCCGGGCATGCAGGAGGACTTCGACTTCCGCGCGTGGGAGGCCGGCCGCACCGAGGGGCTGGGGCCGTTCCGCCTCACCCCGTTCGCGGTGCGCCATCCCATCGACGAGGCCTACGCGATCCGCGTGGAGACCACCGAGCCCGGCCGCGACGGCGAGCCGGTGACCCGCGTGCTCGCGTACTCGGGGGACTCCGACACCTGCGACGGCCTCGTGGAGGCGGCCCGCGACGCCGACCTGTTCCTCTGCGAGGCCGCGTACCACGAGGGCCGCGACGACCACATCGACGGCGTGCACCTCACCGGCCGCCGCGCCGGCCAGATGGCCGCCGAAGCCGGCGCACGGAAGCTGCTGCTGACGCACCTGCCGGTGTGGAACGACCCGCAGCGGTGCGCCCAGGAGGCCCGCGAGGCCTACGTCGGGCCGCTCGCGGTGGCGGTCTCCGGGCTGAGCTACGGCCTCTGAGCCCGTCCTAGACTGGGGCCATGACCGAGTCCTCCCCGAGCACCTCCCCGTCCGTGACCCGCCAGGACGGCCGCGCCGTCGACGAGCTGCGCCCCATCACCATCACCCGCGGGTTCTCGCGGCAGGCGGAGGGCTCCGCGCTGATCGAGTTCGGCGGCACCCGCGTCCTGTGCACCGCCTCCTTCACGGAGGGCGTGCCGCGCTGGCTCAAGGGAGAGGGCACCGGCTGGGTCACCGCCGAGTACGCGATGCTCCCGCGCGCCACCAACGAGCGCAGCCAGCGCGAGTCGGTCAAGGGCCGCATCGGCGGGCGCACGCACGAGATCTCCCGCCTGATCGGCCGCTCGCTGCGCGCCGTGATCGACCTCTCCGCGCTGGGGGAGAACACGATCGTGCTCGACTGCGACGTCCTCGACGCCGACGGCGGCACCCGCACCGCCTCCATCACGGGCGCCTATGTGGCCCTGGCCGAGGCCGTGGACTGGGCCCAGGGCAGGGGCATCCTGAAGAAGGATGCCAGGGTGCTGACCGACTCCGTGTCCGCGGTGTCCGTGGGCATCATCGACGGGGTCCCCATGCTCGACCTGCCCTACGTGGAGGACGTCAAGGCGGAGACGGACATGAACGTCGTCGTCACCGGATCCGGCGACTTCGTGGAGGTCCAGGGCACCGCCGAGGGAGTCCCGTTCCGCCGCGCCGAGCTGGACGTCCTGCTGGACCTGGCCCTGGCCGGCACCGCTGAGCTGTCCCGCATCCAGGCCGAGACCCTCGCCGGCGACGTGGCGGGCCGCGCGTGAGCACCCCGACCGCCCCCGTTGCCCCGGCCGGGGCCCGCGTGGTGCTGGCGACCCACAACGCCGGCAAGGTCCGCGAGCTGCGCTCCCTGCTCGCCGAGGCGCTGCCGGCGCTGGACGTCGAGACGGCCGTGGTCGACGCCGGCGCCGTGGGCGCCCCGGACGTCGTCGAGGACGGCGTGACGTTCGAGCAGAACGCCCTCAAGAAGGCCCGCGCCGTGGCCGCGCACACCGGGCTGATCGCCGTCGCCGACGACTCCGGCCTGGCCGTGGACGTCCTGGGCGGCGCGCCCGGGATCTTCTCGGCCCGCTGGGCCGGGCGCCACGGCGATGACAAGGCGAACCTGGAGCTGCTGCTGGCCCAGCTCGGGGACGTCCCGGACGAGCACCGCGGGGCGGCCTTCGTCTGCGCGGCCGCCCTGGCCACGCCGCGGGGCGGCGACCACGTGGAGCTCGGACGCATGCCCGGCACGCTGCTGCGCGAGCCCGTCGGGGACGGCGGCTTCGGCTACGACCCGATCCTGCGCCCCGCGGGCGAGGACCGCTCCACGGCCCAGCTCAGCTCCGCCGAGAAGAACGCGATCAGCCACCGCGGGCAGGCCTTCCGCGCCCTGCTGCCGCATCTCGTGGCCGCGCTCTCCGCCGACTCGTGACCGCCGGGATCGCCCCGGTGCGGCAGCCGGGGCTGGACTTCACGGCGATCGACTTCGAGACCGCCAACGGGTTCCGGGGCTCCGCCTGCCAGCTCGGCGCCGTGCGCGTCCGGGACGGCCTGCCCGCGTCGCGGGCCGTGTGGCTCATGCGGCCGCCCGCGGGCTTCGACCGGTTCGACCCCCGCAACGTGCGGATCCACGGGATCCATGCGGACCGGGTGGTCGACGCCCCGCGGTTCGCCGAGGTGTACGATGCGTTCGCGGCGTTCGCCGGGGACGACGTCCTCGTGGCGCACAACGCCGGCTTCGACCTCGGCGTGATCGAGTCCGGCCTGGAGGTCTCCGGCCGGGACGTGCCCGCCCACGACTACGCCTGCACCCTCACCCTCGCGCGGCGGATCTACGACCTGCCCTCCTACTCGCTGCCCTCCGCGGCGCGCGAGGCCGGGTTCGTCCCGGGCCGCCACCACGACGCGCTCGCGGACGCGGAGGCGTGCGCCGCGATCCTCGTGGACCTGGCCCGCCGCGTGTGCCCACCCGGGGAGGCGACCGTGGACGCCCTGCTGGCCTCGCAGGGGCTGCGGCGCAGCCGGCTGACGGCCCGCGCGGCCGGGACCGGGCGGGAGTCGCGTGCGACCCGGCAGGCCCGGACCATGCCCGGGCTCTTCGACGCCACGATCCCCCTGGCCGACGACCGGACCCTGCCCGACCTCATGCGCTGGCCGGACGAGGGCGTGAACCCCGAGCCGGCCGCCGACGCCGACCCCGGCCACCCGCTCTACGGGCAGGTCGTCGTGTTCACCGGCGGGATCGGCATGTCCCGGCAGGAGGCCAAGAACCGGGCCGCCCAGCGCGGGGCCGCCACCGCCAACCGGGTGAACGGGCGCACCACGATGCTCGTGGTGGGCGACGGCGTCGACCCGGCCGAGCTGGTGGGGGCGCCGGAGGTCCACGGGGTCGTCGTAGACCCCGGGGCGACCGACCCCGCCGGGCGCGGCGTCGACCCGGGCGGCGCGGTGACGCACCGCAAGACCCGGGAGGCGCTGCAGCGCCGCGCGAAGGGCCAGGCCATCGCCCTGGTGTCCGAGGCGGAGTTCCTGCAGATGGTGGACGGGGCCTGGCCGGCCGGGGCCCGCTGACCCGGCCCGCCGACCGGATCAGCCGTCGCTCAGGTGGTGGCGGCGATCCAGCGACGCGCGGCCTCGGCCACCACCTCGCGCTCCGTGATCCACGCCGGCACGGAGTCGGCGTCCTGGCCCCTGGACCCGAACACCGCCATGCCGTGGCGGGCGCCGACCAGCTGGCCGGCCAGGGCGGCCGTGGAGTCCGAGTCCCCGTCGTGGTTCGCCCCGATCCGCAGGGCCAGGCCCAGCGCCGCGGCGGGGTCCTCCGCGCGGGCCTCGGCCACGAGTGCGGCGTAGGCGGCGATCGCCAGGGCCTCCTCCGCCACCCAGCCCTCCCCGAGGGAGGCCGGCAGCGTGCCGGGTGCGCCGACGTCGTCCCCGGCCTCGACGGCTCGGGCCGCCTCGGCGAGGGCGCCGTCCAGGGCGGCGCGGGTCTCGGCGCCGTCCTCCCCGGTGGAGTCCAGCCAGGTCCGGGGGTGCTCCAGCGCGCCGCGCAGCTCCGCTCCGTCGAACAGCGCGGAGACCGTCAGCGCGAACGCCGCCGCGGCCGTCCACCCCGTGGGGTGCCCGTGGGTGAGCACGGCCCCCTGCCGGGCGAACGAGGCAACGTGATGGTCCTCCAGCCCCGGGACCATCCCGTAGGGCGCCGAGCGCATCACCGCGCCGCACCCCTTGGAGTCCGGGTTCTTCGGATCCGGCACCACCCCCATGCCGGACGAGCGCAGCCCGGACAGGCACGCCATGCCCGGGGCACGCTGGGCGTGCAGCTCCGTGTGCGCGTCGATCCAGCGGTCCTGGGCGGGCGGGGCGCCGTCGGGCAGCGCGCCGTCCTGGGTCCGCAGCCAGCGCAGGCAGGCCAGCCACACGCACGCCGCGGGGTCCGATGCCTGGCCCGCGTTCTGCCACTCGATCCACTCGAGCATCCCGTCCAGCACGTAGAGCGTCATCTGCGTGTCATCGGAGACCGGCAGGGCGGAGACGCCGGAGACGGCGGCGAGGGCGGGGCCGTCCGTGACCCCCGCGGCGCCGAGGCGGCCGAGGATCCGGTCCACCGAGTCGAACTCGACGGCGTAGCCGAGGGCGTCGCCGGCGGCCCCGGCGGCCAGCAGGCCCAGGACGCGGGACGGGTAGGAGACGTCGGTGCGGGGGGAGGGGGCGGCGTCGGTC
>NZ_JAKRNH010000122.1:0-6685 GCF_022346985.1 Micrococcus sp. ACRRV | reverse complement strand
CGCGCTCACAGCCCCCCCCCCCCCACTCGGCCGCATCCGATCATCTGAGGGCGTCGATGCGCCCGTGAGCGCCGGACCCGGACGAGTCGGCGGACGTCCTAGGGGAACAACGCGCGGGAGCCGGACATGCAGAAGACCCCCAGGACCGGAGTCCTGGGGGTCTTTCTCGTTGCGGGGGCAGGATTTGAACCTGCGGCCTCCGGGTTATGAGCCCGGCGAGCTACCGAACTGCTCCACCCCGCGGCGACAGATAGAACTATACACACATCGTCGCGGAGAGTTCAAATCGGGGTCAGCCGGCGGCCACCCGCCGTCCACGCGCCCGTCGTGGGCCGCGCGGACGGCGGGGCGGCTCAGCCCTCGGGCGCCGGGTCTGCGGACTCCTGGGCGCCCTTGGCGGCGTCGTCGGCGGCGGTGGCGCGCTTGAGCGCCTCGTTCAGGCGGGTCTGCTGCTCGCCGTAGCCCGCCCAGTCGCCCTGAGCCAGACGCTCCTGGCCCTCGGCCAGCGCGTCCTGGGCCTCCGCAAGCGCAGAGCTGAGCTCCTCCTCCGCGGTGCCCCGCGGCTCCTGGGCCGGTTCCCCGGCGTCGGGCGTGGTGGCGCCCGAGTCGCCGCCGAACACCTGGTTCAGCGCCTCGTCCAGGGTGTCGGCGAACCCGACCTTGTCCCCGAAGGACACGAGCACCTTGCGCAGCGTCGGGTAGGTGGTCCCGCCGGAGGAGCGGACGTACACCGGCTGGACGTAGAGGATGCCCCCGGCCACGGGCAGGGTGATCATGTTGCCGTTGAGCACCTCCGAGGCTCCCTGCCGCAGCAGGTTCAGTTCCTGGGAGACCTGCGCGTTGGAGTCGAAGTTCGCCTGCGCCTGCCCGGGGCCGGGCACCGTGGTGGACCGGGGCAGCTCGAGGAGTCGCAGCGTGCCGTAGCCCGGCGCCCGCTCGCCGTCCCTGCCCGTGCCGGCGTCGCCGTCGGCGGAGAGGAAGCCGTAGAGCACGTTGCGCTGCTGGCCGTTGTCGGTGATCTGCGGGATGTAGGTGCTCGTCAACGAGAACGCGGTCTCCTCCTGGCCGGGCAGCCGCAGGGACATGTAGTACGGCGGCTGCTTGACGTCCTTGTCGGTGGTCGGGTCGGACGGCACGGACCAGGCGTCGTTGTTCTCGTAGAAGTCGCCCGGATTGGTCACGTGGTAGCGGCCCAGCAGCTCGCGCTGCACCTTGAACATGTCCTCGGGGTAGCGCACGTGGTCCAACAGGGCCGCGGACATCTCCGAGTACGGCTTCAGGCTGGCCGGGTACACGCCCTGCCAGGACTTCAGCAACGGGTCCTCGGCGTCCCACGCGTAGAGCTCCACGGAGCCGTCGTAGGCGTCCACGGTGGCCTTCACGGAGTTGCGGATGTAGTTCACCCGGCCCTGCAGCGCGGCGGCCTGGCCCTCGCTGAGGGAGTCCTGCGTGGCCTCGCCCAGCTGCTGGGCGGTCGAGTACGGGAACTGGTCCGACGTCGTGTAGGCGTCCACGATCCACTTCACGCGCCCGCCCACGATCGCCGGGTAGGGGGCGGTGTCCACCGTGAGGTAGGGGGCCACCTTGGCCACGCGGTCCACGGGGTCGCGGTCGTAGAGGATCTGCGAGGCCTCGTTCACGTCGGAGGACAGCACGAGCTCCGGGGACCCGAACTTCACCGCGTAGGCGAGCCGGTTGAACAGCCCGCCCACGGAGGGGCCGCCGTCGCCCTGGAAGGTGTAGGCCGTGTCGTCCGTGGAGTCGGCGGTCTGGGGGCGGTCGCGCTCGACGGCGGGCGCACCCTCCGGGGCGCCGACCACCGAGTACGCCGGGGAGTTCAGGCCGAAGTAGATGCGAGGCTCGTAGGTCGAGTCGTCGCCCAGGACGCCGCGCGAGGGGATCTCGGAGAGCATCCACTGCGGCCTGCCGCCCGCACCCACCGCGGAGGCGTCCGCGGCGACCACGCCGTAGCCGTGCGTGTAGATGGTGTGCCGGTTCACCCAGGACTGCTCCGGGTCCACGTTCACGTCGCGCGCGGCGAGGATGGTGTCCCGGGTCTGTCCGTCGACCTCGTAGCGGTCCACGTGCAGGGTGCCGGGGAACGCGTAGTACGGGCGGAACTGCTGCAGCTGCCCGAAGGTCTGCGAGATGAGGTTGGGGTCCATCAGGCGCACGTTCGCCGTGTTGGCCTCCTCCCCCTTCAGGTCCCCGGCCTGCGCGTCAGTGGTGCCCTCGTAGTTCGCCACCTGGACCTGGTCCAGGCCGTAGGCCTCGCGGGTCATCTCGATGTTGCGGGCGATGTACGGGGACTCGAGGGTCCGCTCGGACGGCTTCACCTGGTACTGCTGCACGACGTACGGGTAGGCCGTCCCCACCACGAGCGCCGTGATGACGAGCACCGCCGCCCCCACCAGCGGCAGGCGGAAGCGGCCCGTGAAGGCCGCCCACACGAACAGGGCGGCCACGAGCGCCGCCGTCACCGCCAGGATCGCGGACGTGGGGATCGCGGCGTTGACGTCCGTGTACATGGCGCCGGCCCAGTTCCCCGCCTGGGACTGGAGGGTGCGGTAGCGATTGAGCCAGAACGTGGCCGCCTGCAGCAGCAGGAACAGGCCGGCGAGCACGCCCAGGTGCACGCGGGCCGGGACGGAGACGTGCACCCGGCCGTCGTCGCCGACGCCGAGGGCCCCGTAGAGGTAGTGCACGGCGAGGCCCGCGAGGCCGGCGACCAGCACCACCGAGATCAGGTAGCCGACCGCCATCGTCAGGAACGGCAGCGTGGCCAGGTAGAACATCAGGTCCAGCCCGAACTCCGGATCGGCCTTGCCGTAGGGCACCTGGTGGAGGAACAGTTGGACGGTCTTCCAGCCGTTCATCGCGGCCGAGCCGGCGAACAGGCCCAGGACCGCCGGCAGGGCCGCCCAGACGAGCCGGCGCATCGGCTCGAGCTGACGCCGGGCCCGGCTGAGGGAGTCCCGGCCGTCCGCGCCCGCCGTGCCGGGCCGGTGCCGCCAGGCGGTGCGCAGGGACAGCCACACGGCCAGGGCCATCACCGCGCCGGCGACGACGAACAGGGCCGCCTTGGTGAGGACCTCGGTCCAGAACACCTCGGAGAAGCCGAGCTGGTCGAACCAGAGCACCTCCGTGTACACCTGCGTGAACAGCATGTAGAGGGCCACGAGCGCGGCCACCGCGATCACGGTCAGCAGCAGCGCGCTCGGCCGGCCCCCGCCCGCGGGAACCCGGCGCGCCGCGTGCGCGCCGCCGTCGCCGTCGTGATGGGGCGGGCCGCCGAAGGGGCCCGCGCCTTCCTGTCCGAAGCTCACAGTCTCTCCTTCGTCTCCCCCGGTCCGGGGGCGGTCTGCGGAGCCGTGCGGTCCCCGCGTGGTGTCGCGCCCGTCGGTGCGGTCGCGGTGGTCTGGTCGGTCAGGGGGCGGGTGCGGGGCGGCGTCACGAGCACGTGGGCACGTCGTCGGGGCGCTCGCCGCGGCCCACGGCCTCGACGACGGCGCGGGCCGTGGCCAGCGTGTCCACGGCGTAGACGGTCATCCCGGCGGGGACGCGGCCGGCGAGGTCCGCGCAGTTCTCCCGTGGCGCGAGGAACACGTCGGCCCCGTCCCGGGCGGCGCCCTGCACCTTCTGCGGGATGCCCCCGATGGGGCCGACGACGCCGTCCGCCGTGATGGTGCCGGTGCCGGCGATCCGCGCGCCGCCGGTCATGTCCCCCGGGGTCAGCCGCTCGATCACCGCGAGGGCGAACATCATCCCGGCGGACGGACCGCCGATGTCCTCGAGCGCGAACTCGACCTGCACGGGCAGGTCGAAGCGCTGCTCGAGCAGGACCCCGAGCTGCCACGAGCGGCCGGTGGCCGGGTCCGCGGCGGTCACGGGCACGCTCACCTGCCGCTCGGTGCCGTCGCGGCGGAGGGTCAGGGCGAGGTCCCCGGGGCCGGCGGCGTCGACGGCGGCGCGGATCCCCGCCATGTCCGTCACGGACCTCCCTGCGGCGGCGAGGATCACGTCGCCCTCGCGGAGGATCCCCTCGGCCGGGGCGCCGGGGACCGTCGCATGGACGGCCAGGTGCGCGGGGACGTCGCGGCCCAGGGCCCGCAGGGCGGCCGCCGTGGCGACGTCCTGGGAGTCCGTCATGGCCGCGGCGTTGGACTGGGCGACCGTGTCCGCGCTGACGCCGGAGGGGTGCACGAGCTCGCGCGGCTGGACGTCCACGGTGCCGTCCGCGAGGGCGGTGACGAGGTCGCCGAGGCCCGTGGTCCCGCCGGGCGGGCCGGAGACGAGCACGGTGGTCATGTCCAGGCGCCCCTCGCCGGGGTCGGCGGTGCCGCCCTCCACCGTGAGCACGGGGGTGCCGTCCTGCTCGCCCAGGACGTCGATGGCCGGGCCGGGTCCCTCCAGGATGTACGGCACGGGAAGCACGAACGCCAGGGCGGCCGAGCCGAGGGCGAGCCGCCCGGAGACGGGCGTCCGGCCGGGGCGACGGCGCGAGCCGCCGCGGGGCCTGGGAGGGGCTGCTCGCACGCGACACCGGCTTTCCTGCGGGGGTGGTCGGATCGGTCCACGCGCCCGGGCGGTGGCCGGCGGGCGCGGGTCGGTCCAGTCTACCCGGGCGCGCCGAGGGCGGCGCGGCGGAGGGGCCGTGGGCCCCGGCGGCGGGTGCGCCCAGGGCGAAAGGCGGACGCGCCCGGGGGCCGACCCGCGCACGGGCGGCGGGCGCGCCGATAGCCTGGGGCGCATGACTGACTCCCCGCGCACCCCCGGATCCGGCTCCGGCGACGACGACGCCCGCGACCCCCTCGAGGAGATGCTCCGGCAGATGTTCGGCGGGCAGGGCCCCGACCCCGAGCAGATCCGCCAGGCGATGCAGGGGATGGGCGGACCGGGCGGCATGGGCTTCGACCCGTCCGCACTGGACCCCACGATGCTGCAGCAGGCCATGGCGCAGTTCCAGGCCATGATGAACCCCGGCCCTGGCGCCGACGGCCCCGTGAACTGGACGCTGGCCAGGCAGTCCGCGCGCCAGGCCGTGGCGGGCGAGGACCCCGTGGTGGGCACCTTCGCCCGTCGCGAGGTGGACGAGGCTCTGCGCCTGGCCGAGCTGTGGCTCGACGGCGTCACGGACACCGAGTCCACGGGCGCCGTGGGCGCGGCCTGGTCCCGGGCCGAGTGGGTGGAGGCCACCGCCGACCGCTGGCGCCGCGTCACGGAGCCGGTGGCGGTGTCCCTGTCCCGCGCCATGTCCGCGGCGATCGAGCAGCAGCTGCCCGGCCAGCTCCCCGAGGGGATGGACGCCGGCGTGCTCGGCGGCCTCCAGCCCATGCTGAAGAACCTCGGCGGGACCATGTTCGGCCTGCAGCTGGGCGGCGCCGTGGGCACGCTCGGCAAGGAGGTGCTCTCCGGCACGGACATGGGCCTGCCGATCGCCGGGCACACCCCCGTGCTGATCCCCGTGAACATCGAGGAGTTCGGGGACGGGCTGTCCGTGCCGGACGACCAGCTGCGCCTCTACCTGGCCCTGCGCGAGATGGCCCGCCTGCGCCTGTTCCTGCACTCCCCGTGGCTGGAGCGCGACCTGTTCGCCGCGATCGAGCAGTACGCCGCCGGCATCCGCCTGGACACCGCGGGCATCGAGCGCGCCGCCGAGTCCGTGGACCCCATGGACCCCGAGTCCATGCAGGCCGTGTTCAACGGGTCCTCGTTCATCGCCGAGCCCGACGCCACGCAGCGGGCCGCCCTGGACCAGCTCGAGCTGCTCATCGCCCTCGTGGAGGGCTGGGTGGACGTGGTGGTCGCCGCCGCGGCGGCCCCGCTGGAGTCCGCCCCCGCGCTGCGCGAGACCATGAACCGCCGCCGCGCCTCCGGCGGCCCCGCCGAGGAGGCGTTCGCCGCCCTCGTCGGGCTCGAGCTGCGCCCCCGCCGCCTGCGCGAGGCGGCCGTCTTCTGGGAGGCGGTCACCGCCGAGCACGGGGTGCAGTACCGCGAGCAGATCTGGTCCTCCCCCGAGCGCCAGCCCACCTCCGAGGACCTCGACGACCCGGCCGGCTACGCCCGCCGCCGCTCCGAGGCGGAGGCCTCCACCGACGCCCTCGACGACGAGCTGCGCACGCTCCTCGACGGCGGCTTCGGCGACGCCCCCCACGAGGGCTGAGCCCGCCCGCTCACCCCTCCACGACGTCGTCGTCCCCGCCCGGCCATCCGCGGGCGTGGTCGGCGACGTCGGCGTCCGCCGGGGACGCCCCCGGCAGTCCGCGCGACGTGGCGTAGGTGACGCCGGCCAGGAACGCCATGGCCTCCGCGTAGCGCGGCAGGCGGCCCACGAGCGCCTGGAAGCGGGGCCCGTGCCCGCGCTCGCTCAGGTGGGCCAGCTCGTGCACGAGGACCGCGTCCACCACCCAGTCCGGCATGCCCCGCAGCTGGGCCGAGAGACGGATCGTGCCGCGGGCGGGCGTGCAGGAGCCCCACCGCTGGCGCTGCCGACTGGACCACGTGACCGACGCCGGCCGGGGTGCACGTCCGCCGGGGGCGGCGCCGTCGAGGTGCGCGGAGGCCAGGGCGTCCGCGCGCGCCAGCAGGTCCGCGTCCCCCCTCGGGTCCGCGTCCCCCATCGGGTCCGGGGCCGAGCCGAGTCCGGTCGACGGGGCCGAGGCGGACGGGGCGGGGTGCGCGGCGG
>NZ_JAKRNH010000121.1:0-6872 GCF_022346985.1 Micrococcus sp. ACRRV | reverse complement strand
CCCCCCCCGGCGGGACCACGCCGCTCAGCCGACGTCCGGTCGGCCGGCGTCCGGTCGGCCGGCGTCGGGCCCGGCGAGGTGCGCCTGCACGGCGCCCGAGAACAGGCACAGCAGCGCCGCCCCCGAGCCGACGAGCAGCAGCCCGCCGGCGATCGGCGCACCGATGCTCATCAGCCAGGTCGACAGGATCACGGCGAAGAGCTGGATCGCCACCGCGGCGCCGCGGCTGAACCGCCGGCCGCGGACCATGCCTCCGCAGACGGCGCCGACCCACGCAGCCAGGAGCACGTAGACGACCACGAGGAACACCCCCGCGGCCGTGGGGAGGGCGCCCGCCCCGAGGTGGGCGACGCCGTCGACGGCGAGCCAGACCAGCGTGAGGGCCTCGAGGCCCAGGACCCCGGCCACCACGACGGCCTGGGCGGGCATCCTCCGGCGCCCGGACGGGGAGGCGGGGATCGACGAGCTCATGCGGGGACCTCCAGGGGCTGCGGTCACGGGGGACGAGCGGGCGCCCCTGCCATCCGGTGCGCCCGCGATGCCCCTCACGCTACGCCCCGGAGCGTCCCCGCACGGGATCAGACGGCCCTCCGATGTGACCAACGCCTCACGGGGGTGCGCCGCAGACGACTCCTTCACCTCTTGTTCACCTTGCATGCCCGTGGGAAGATCGAGGTCAACAGTTTCCCGGGGACCGTTTCGACTGATGCGGTCCCCGTCGCATTGACCGGGCCGCGTCGTGCCCGGGCCGTCCGAGGCGCACCGCCCGGGCCCGCCGCGCGCGCAGCCGTCGACCCGCGGGTCGACCGCCCCGCCGGGGCACCGACACAGGAAGTGAGCACCACCATGGACTGGCGCAGCAAGGCAGCCTGCCTCGACAAGGACCCCGAGCTGTTCTTCCCCGTCGGCAACACGGGCCCGGCCCTCCTGCAGATCGAGGAGGCCAAGGCCGTGTGCCGCACCTGCGAGGTCATCGACACGTGCCTCAAGTGGGCCATGGAGTCCGGCCAGGACTCCGGCGTCTGGGGCGGCATGAGCGAGGACGAGCGCCGCGCCATGAAGCGCCGCGCCGCGCGCGCCCGGCGCGCCTCCTGACCCGGCCCGCGTCCGCCGCGGGCGACCCTCATTCCACCGGCAGGCGCACCGTCACCCGGGTGCCGCCGTCGGGCATCCGCCGCCACTGGATGGACCCGCGCAGGTCCCCCTCGACCAACGAGTGCACGATCCGCAGCCCCAGGCCGTTCGGCGCAGGCTGAGGGACGAACCCCGCTCCCGGACCGTCCTCCCCGGACGCGCCGTCGGTCACGCTGAACACCAGGACGTCGCCGGCGGGGGTGTCCTCCCGGTGCGCCTGGAGCGAGACGACTCCCCCCTCCTCGCCGGTGCCGTGCTCCACGGCGTTCGTGGCCAGCTCGTTGAGCACGAGGGCGACCGAGGTCACGACGTGCGACGCGAGTTCTCCGAAGGTGCCCTCGACCCGGGTGCCCAGCGGCCGCCCGTCGCCCGCAACCTCCACGGCCAGGCGGAACTGGCGGGCCATCAGCGCGTCCACGGAGAGCTGGGCGTCGATCTGCTCGCTCAGCGTCTGGTGGACGAGGGCGATGGTGTCCACCCGCTGCATCGCCTGGCGCAGGGCCCGCCCGGTCTCCGGGGAGTCCGAGCGCCGGGCCTGCATGCGCAGCAGCGACCCCACGGTCTGCAGGTTGTTCTTCACCCGGTGGTGGATCTCGCGGATGGTGGCGTCCTTGCTGATCAGCCGCTGCTCCTGGCGGCGCAGCTCGGTGACGTCGCGCAGCATGATCAGGGCCCCGCACCAGCCGTCCCGGTTCCGCAGCGGCACGGAGCGAACCGTGAGCGTCGCACCGTTGGCCTGGACCTCTGTGCGCCCGGCGCGCTGGCCGTTGAGCATGGCCCAGGAGCCCTCCTCCACCGGCCGGCGGGCGGCCTCGGTGCCCCCGAGCAGCTCGGTGAGCGAGTGGCCGGCCAGGGTCGTGGGCAGGCCCAGTCGACGGAGCGCGGAGACCGCGTTCGGGCTGGTGAAGGTGGCCCGCGAATCGTCGCCGAGGACCACCAGGCCGTCGCCGACGCGCGGGGTCCCGCCGATCCAGTACGCCGGCGGGTCCTCGGGGTTCGGCCAGCGGCCGTGCTGAACCATGTCCAGCAGCGTGTCCGCGCTGGTGCGGTAGTTGTCCTCCACCGCCGAGCGCGCGGGGCGGGTGCGGGGGTCCTCGTGGGCGCTCACCACGCCCACCACCCGCCCGGCCCGCACGACGGGCCACAGCCGCACCTTCAGCGTGGCGCCGGGCTCCACGAGCGGGCCCGTGCCGTCCGCCGGCGCCCCGGCGGCCCACACGCGGTCCACGAGGGCGCGGAGGTCGGCACGCGCCCGCGAGCCCACGATGTCCCGGTGGAACAGCGTGGGCGCAGTGAAAGGCCGCACCTGCGCCATGGCCAGGTGGCCCGTGCCGTCGACCTCCACGGGCAGCGGGCACCAGAGCACGAGGTCGGCCAGCGCGAGGTCCGCGATCAGCTGCCAGTCCCCCACGAGCTGCTGGAGCCACGCCCGGTCCTCCGCGCCCAGGTCGGGGTGCGTGTTCAGGGGGTCCGAGGCGATGGTGCTGACCATGGGGCCAGCCTACGACGCAGGCCGCGCACGGCCGGCCGACGACCCCGGCCCGCGTTCTGCGTGCGGGCCGCCACCGCCGGGTCCAGGCGGGCCAGCTCGAGGACGGCGGCGCGCAGCGCGCTGCCCGGGGCCGCCTCAGCGAGGACCTGGCCGCCCAGCAGCGCCCGGTCGGCCGCACCCGGGTCCCAGGGGAGCTGGGCGACGAGCGGGATCGGCGGGCCGTACCGCTCCCAGACGCCCGCCACCTGGGCCTGCGGGGCCACCCCGGAGGCCTGCGGCCGCACCCGGTTGACGACGACCCGGACGCGGTCCGGCTCGACACCCGCCGGCAGGGCCTCCACGGCGCGCAGCAGGCGGGGCATGGCCACCGCGTCGGCACCCCCGACCACGAGCACCCGGTCCGCGGCGGCGAGGCCGGCGAGGGTGGCGCCGTTGCGCTGCGGGGCGGGGACGTCGAAGGAGAGCTCCTCGTCCTCCTCGACGCAGAACCCGAGGTCCAGGACCACCCGGTCCCAGCCGTCGCGGGCGGCCTGGAGGACCTCCCGCAGCGCGCCCGGGCGCACCTCGGGCCACCGGTCGGGCCGGGTGAGCCCGGTGAGGACGTCCAGGTCGCCGCCGGCGACCCGCACCCGCACGGCCGCGTCCACGAGGTCCTCCCGTGTGACGCTGCCGCGCTCCGCGCGGTGGACGGCGCGGGCCAGCCCCGCCGTCTCCTCCGTCAGCCCCAGGTGCACCCCGACGGACGGGCCGTAGGTGTCCAGGTCCACGAGCAGGGTGCGCAGTCCCGCGACGGCGGACTCGGCCGCCAGGTTGACGGCGACCGTGGTGCGCCCGGGCGCGCCGGTGGGCCCCCAGACCGCGACGGTCCGACCTGTCCGCCCCCGTTCGGGGCCGCCCTCGGCGCCGTCCTCGGGCGCCGTGTCGGCCGGCGACGCCGTGACGGCGTCCGCTCCGGCCGCCTCCGGCGACGCCGGCCCCGCCTCGTCCGCGGCGGCGACAGGGGACGTCTCCTCGGTGAAGAGCGCGTCGACCTCGCTCGCGGCCAGGGCGTCCACGCGCACGGGGTTCGGCTCCGGGAGGCGTGGGGTGCCCTCGCGGTCCCGGACGGCGGCCACGCGGACCGCCTCGGGGTCGCCGCCGTCCGGGGTGCCGGGTGCGGGCGCGGGAGGATCCGCCGGGGGCGTCTCCGAGCCCAGCTCCGGACGCGCGCCCGTCAGACGGGCCCGGACGGCCGACTGGACCGCGGCCGCCAGGGCCAGCGGGTCGGCGTCGGCGGAGAGACAGGGGACGCCGAGGGTGCGGACCCGCTCGCGCTCGGCCCGCACTTCGCCCATGGCGACCACGGCCACGGGCCGCGGCGCCTCGCGGACCTCGTCGACGAAGCCCCGCGCGAGGGCGCTCAGGTCACCCGCCACGAGCACGGCGTCGACCAGTCCCGACCGGGCTGCGGCGAGGAGCTCGGCGAGGTCCTCGGCACGGCGGACGACCGTGACCTCGGCCTGGGCCTGCTCCAGGGGTCCCACGTGGTCCCGGCCGGGCATCAGCGTGGTGGCCAGCGCGACGCGCACGTCAGCCCTCCCCGAGGGCGGGGACCACGGTGATGCGCGCCTCGGAGACCTTGGCGTCCAGCAGCTGCGCGAGCACGTCCTCGCCCGCCATCAGCTGCAGGCGCGTCGTGGCGCCGGTGCCGAAGCCGCCCTCGGCCTCCGTCAGCTCGGAGATCTCGAGGCCCTCGGCGATCCGTCGGGGTGCCTCGTAGTCCCGCCCGTCATCCTGCCGGGCGGCGACCCACACGTCGACGCGGTCCCCCGCGGACGTGCCGGCGGGCAGCGGCTCGGCCAGCTGCACCCCCACGGGGCGGCGGCGCTGCGGGTCCACGTCCGCCAGGGCGTCCGCGGGCACCAGCTCCCCGGCCCGCACGACCGCGCCGACGACCTTGCCCGCCGGGGCCGGGGCATCCGCCCGGAGGTAGTGTCCCGCGGCGTCGGCGAGGTTGGCGTCCACGGGGACGAACGCATCCGCGGGAACGGGAGCCCCCGGCGCGAGGTCGCGGGCGGCCGCCCAGTACGTCTGCGTCCGCTGCGCACCGGCGACGATCGCCGTCACCCCGGCCAGGGAGGCGAGCACGAGCACGAGCCCCACGAGCAGACGGGGGTCGCGCCAGCGGGGGCGGCGCAGTCGTGCCCCCTCGGCGGGCGCGGTCGGATCGGTGGTCATGAGAGGTCCCCCCTTCGTGGAGCCCGCGACGACGGGCCACGCGGAGCCGAGCGCCCCGTCAGCGCCGCACCCTCCGCGTGCGTCCCAGGGTAGCCAGGCCGGGCGCGCATCCAGCGTAGGGCCCCCCACCCTGTGGACAGGGGAGGCACGGAGGCCTGGGACACGGTTGAATGGTGGGGACCGGCCGCCCGGCGGCCGCCCCGTCTCGACCCTGGAGGACCCGTGCCGCAGTTCCTGACCCTCACCGACGTCGCCGAGGTGCTGAACGTCTCCGTCGGCCAGGCCCGGACCCTGGTGCGCACCGGGCAGCTCCAGGCGATCCAGGTGGGCGGCCGGGGCCAGTGGCGCATCGAGGCCGGCTGGTTGGACGAGTACGTCGAGCGGCAGCGCGAGCTGACCCGCTCCCGCGTGGCCGAGCGGACGCGCGAGGACGCCGGGCACGGCGCCTGAGCACGCGGCCGCGGAGCCTCAGCCGAGGGGGCCCGGCGTCGCGACCAGGCCCAGGGCGGCCAGCGGCACGACGAGCCGGCCCCGCACCTGCCCCGCGCGCCGCGCCTCGTCGCGCGGGTGCCGGGCCAGGTCCACGTGGTCCCGGCCCACCCTGTCGATCGTCCCCTCCCCCAGCTCGACGCCGTTCCCCGCCACGACCCGCACCGCCGCGCGCGCCCGCGCCAGCTGACGCAGCGCCGCGGGGAGGCCGGGCCGGGAGCGCACGCCCTCGGGCGCGGTGCTGGCCGTGCCCAGTGGCCCCTCCCAGGCGACGACGGACGTCAGGGGCACCAGCAGGGAGTCGGCCGCGGCGGCGTTCACGGACACCCATCCGTCGCCGACCGTCCCGAGGCGGACGTCGCGGTGCTCCCCCCAGGCCAGGTGCAGGCGCACCGTCTCGCCCCGCGCGCCGCGGAGCCGCTCCTCGAGCGTGAGCGCCGCCCACTCCCCCCGGGTCAGCTCGGCGGCCTCGGCGCGCGTCGCGTCCCACTCCAGCGCGGACCAGCGCGCCTCCAGGTCCTCGAACAGCCCGTCCCATCGCATGCGCACAGACTAGTCCGACCTCCCGCACCGCCGTCGGGCCCTCGAGGCTCATCGAACATCATCAAACGACAACATTGACAACCATCCGACCCGTACGGTTCACTTCAGGACAGAACGTTCACGACGGCACGGGAGCCGTCCAGACGACGGTCGGAGGGGACCATGTCATTCGTCGCATCACAGCCGCCCGCCGCAGGGGTCCACGCCCCGCGCGCCTCGGCCCTCGACGTCGCCGCGCTGGCGGTGCTGGCCGCGGCCGTGCCGGCCCTCGGCTGGGCCGCCGTCACGCTGCTGGGACCGGCCGCACCCACCCCGGACGCGGCGCTCGGTCGGACCCTCGGCCTCGGCGCCGCCGGTCTCGGACTCGCACTCGCGGCCTGGTGGGCCCTGGGTCTCCTCGGCCTCGCGGCACTGGCCCTGGGCCGACGCACGGGGCACCTCGGCTGGTCTCGTCTGGGCGAGCGGATGACCCCCGCCCTGCTGCGCCGCGCCGGCGCGGCGGTGCTGGGCGCGCAGCTGCTCGCGGCCCCGGCGGCCTGGGCGGACGCCCCTCCCGCGCCGTCGGCCGCCGTGGTGGACGCGTCGTGGACGTCGCCCGCCGCCTCCCCGACGCTGCCGGACGCCGCCTGGACGCCTGGCGCCCCGCCGACGCCGCAGCCGGGCTCCCCCGCCGCCCCGCGTGACACGGGGGACCGTCCCACCGTCACCGTGCGGGCCGGGGACTGCCTGTGGGACATCGCAGCGGACGAGCTGGGCCCGGACGCCACCCCGCGCGAGGTCGACCGGCGGTGGCGGGAGTGGCACAGGCACAACCGGCACCTCATCGGCGAGGACCCGAACCTCATCCTCCCCGGGACGGTCCTGACCGCCCCCGACTTCACCCCGCACGTCCAGCGAGGCGGCACCCCATGACGCACTCCGTCCGCGCCGACCGCACGATGATCCGCACGTCCGCCGACCGACCCGCACACCGCCCCGCACAGGAGGACCCCATGAC
>NZ_JAKRNH010000120.1:0-6926 GCF_022346985.1 Micrococcus sp. ACRRV | reverse complement strand
ACCCCACACCGTCGGGCCCGCTGCACCCCGCCGTGGCCCCGCCCCGGCGTCCTGGCCCTCGCTGCCGTGCTGGCTGCGCTCCTCGCCCTGGCCGGCGCCGCGGTCGGCCACTCCGCCGCCGGGTCCCTGCCGGCCGGGCTCCTGGGCGGCCCGCACACCTCCGACGCCGACTGGACGCTCACCGGGATCCTCGGCCGCAACCTCGGCGCCGCCCTGCTGGTCTTCGGCGGCGTGGTCACCGGCGGGGCCCTCACCGCCGTCACCCTGCCCCTCGTGGGCGTGTGGGTGGGGGCCACCCTCCGCCTCGCCCTCGACGCGGCAGGCTGGGAGGGCGCCGTCGGCGCCACGGTGCTCTACGCGCCCCTCGAGTTCGCGGGGGTGCTGCTGGCCGCCGTCGCCGGCCTGGTGCCCCTGGCCGCGGCGCTCCTGCGTCCCCGCGACGCCGACGTCGTCCCGGGCCCTCTCTCCCGGTATCTCGGCGCCCTGCCCTCGGCCTGCCTGCTGATCGGGTGCGCCCTCCTCCTCATCACCGCCGCCGGCGTCGTCGAGCACCTCGTGGTCTCGGGACGCTGACCCCCCAGGAAAGGACCTCCCATGTCCAGCTCGTCCCCCGCCCTGCCCGTCACCGCCCTGCGCTTCCCCGAGCACTCCGCCCCCCGGCCCGGCGTGCCCGGCGCCGACGCCCCCGCCGGACCGCGCACCCGCGGCGTCGTCTCCTGGGGCGTGTACCTGGCCGTGTGCGCCGTCGCGGGCCTGCGCCTGCCGGCCATCCTCGAGGCCACCCGCGATCGCATCGCGGCGGAGGCCGGGGCCGACGCCGGCGGCGGATTCGTGGACCTGGCGCTCGGCGTCACCGGCGTGCTCGCGGTGGTCGCGTTCGTCATCGTGTTCGCCCTGTACGTGTCCACGGCCCGCCTCCTCGAGCGCCACACCCTGGCCCCCGCGCCGGGCTCGGTGGTCGGGGCGCACACCCTGGCGCTGGGCTGCACCCTGCTGTCCGTCCACGGGGTTGCCCTCCTCACGGGGACCCTGGCGCCGGTGCCCGTGCGCCTCGGGATCGCGGTGGCGGCCTCCGCGGCCGCGGTCGCCCTGCTGCGCGGCCAGCTCCCCACCGGATCGGCGCCCCGCCGGGTCGCCGCGGCCGCCACGGTGCTGCTGCTGTCCGCCCTGAGCGTCGCCTTCTGAGGCCGGCGGCCCCGGGATGCCCGAACGGGCGTAGTGACCGGCCGCGGCGCCCCCTAGATTCACAACACCACCCCCGCCGGAGGACCCGGCCCGTCTGAGAGGACACCATGCGTCTCACCACCACCCATCTGCGCATCGCCCTGGGCGCCGTCGGCCTGCTGGGCCTCGGCGTCCTGGCCGCCCTCCTCTGGGGCGGCGTGCTGCCGGCCGCCCTGAGCTCCACCCAGCGGGGGATCGTCCTGACGGCGGCCGCGGTGGCGGCCGTGGCCCCGCTCCTGGGGGCCGTGCTGCCCGTCACCCGCATCGAGCGCCCGTCCAGCGCCGTGCTCCCCGCGTTGGGCCTGTTCGGCTTCGGCGTCCTGTTCACCGACGCCCTCGACGTGTTCCCGGTGCGGATCATCGTGATCCTCGGCGGCCTTCTGGCCCTGGCCGCCGTGGTCGCGGCCCTGTTCGGTGGACCCGAGCGCGCCGAGGCCGCCGAGGTGCCCGAGCGCACCGCCCATCGCTTCCACTGACCGCACCGACCCCGGGCCGTGCGCCCCCGGACGGAGGACCCGCCCATGAGCACCACCCTCGCCGCCCCCGTCGGGACCGGCCATCACGCCGTCCCCCGGCCCGTCCCGGCCCCGGACGCGGGGTGGTCACGGGCCGCTCCCGCCCCGACTCCGCGCCGTCGCCTCAGCCTGCTGGCGGACCTGCGCTGCGCGGAGCTCCTCACCTCCCTGGGTCTGCGCATGTCCCTGCGCTCGGCGCGGCTGCTGCTTACGGCCGCGGCGGTCGCCGGGCCGGTGCTCCTGGTGCTCGCGGCGTTCGCCGGGGCACGGTTCACGGCCCTGGTGCTGCCCCCGGGGTGGACCCTGGAGGCGCTGTCCGTGACCGTCCTGCCGCTGCTGTGCGGGCTGTCCCTGGGAGGTGTGATCCTGGCGGAGGCCGTGGGGCGGCAGCGGGAGACCGTCTCCGGCCATCCGAACATCCCGTACTTCCGCGCCCTGGACGTCCCGGCCACCCTGGTGCACGCGGTCTACGCGCTGCCCCGACTGCTCACGGCGGGCACCGTGTGGACGTGCGTGGGGGCGGGCGTTCTCGTGGCCTGCCTCAGCACGGCGTCGGACGCCTCACCGTGGTGGGCGGCCGGCACGGCGCTGCTGGTCCTGCTGCCCGTGGCCCTCACGGCCGTCGCGTCGGCGGTGTCCCTGGCCGTCGCCTCCCGCCCACCTCGCGCCGGGGGGCCCGGGGTCCTGGCCGTCGGCGTCGGTGCCGCGGCGCTCGGTGCGTTCGCGGGGGCGGGGCTCGGCCGTCTGGCTGCGGGAGCGGCCAGCCGACCCGGCCGGCGCCCGGGGGAGGTCTCACCGGTCACCGCGGTGCCGGGGCAGGAGCACGGAGTCGTGCTGCTGGCGGGCGGCGTCCTGCTCCTCGTCCTCGCCCTGGTCGGGGTGGCCGCCGGGCGCCGCCGCCTGCGTGCCCGCTCCTTCCCGCTCGCGGCGGCCGACCCCGTCCGCCTGCGCCGGCGGTCCGCGCCCGGCGGCGGTGCGCTCTCCTGGGCGTGGATGCTGTGGCGCCAACGCCGAGGCTCCACCCGGTGGGCCGCGGAGCGTCGGGTGCTGTGGGGTCTGGCGCTCGTGGTCGGGGCCGCGGCCGGGGCCCGGGCCGTGGGCGTGGGCCGACTGGACGCCTCCCTGGCGGGGCTGCCGCACTCGCCGCTGCTGGAGGGCGACCCCGTGGGCGCCGTCCACACCGTGCTCGTGCTGGGCCTGACCATGGTGGGTGTGGCCCTCGGCGAGACCGCCCACGGCGACCTCGGGCGGCACCGCTTCGGCCGGCACCTGCGCCAGGCCGTGGAGCTCGGCGCCCCGCTCGGGGTCACCGTGCGGGGCTGGATGCTGGCGCTGCTGGGTCCGGCCCTGCTGGGCGGGGTGTGTGCGGGGGTCGCCGCCGTGCTGGTGTGGCCGCCGGTCGGGGGGCTCGCCCCGGCCCTGGTGCTCGGCGGAGTGGGGGGCACGGTCCTGGCGGACCACCTCCTGCCCCCGCCGCGTACCGCGGACGGCGGAGTCGGGGAGGGGATGCTGACGGCCTTGCTGGCCCTGGTGCTGGCCTCCGGTCCTGCCGCCCTGCTGCTGGCGGGCGCCGGCCCCCTGGCGACGGCGGCCGGCGTCGCCCTCCTCCTCGTGGGCGCGGCGGCCTGCCTGGCCCGGCGTCTGTGCGTGCTGACCCCCTGAGCGCGGGCTGGTTCAGCCCAGCGCCACCGTGACCTCACCGCCGGGCTCGAGCGTGTGCTCCCGGCCCGCGATGACCATCGGCACCTCGTGCCACATGCCCTCGCCGGCCGTCACCGTGACGTCCCGCTGGGTCATGTGGATGACCACGGGCTGCTGGTGGTACCGGATGGTGAACCGGGCGCCGGGCAGCTGGCGCGGCAGGCGCGGGTCCAGGCGGACGACGTCGTCGCGCGTCTCCAGCCCGGAGTAGCACCGGATGACGGTGTCCACGGTGCCGGCCATCAGGCCCAGGTGGATGCCCTCGCGGGTGGTGCCGCCCTGGGTGTCGGACAGGTCGGACTCCAGCGCCTCGGTGAAGAGGTCCCAGGAGCGGTCCGGGTCCGTGCGGGCCGCCACCCAGGCGTGCACCAGGCGGGACAGGGTGGAGCCGTGGGTGGAGCGCGCCTCGTAGTACTCCACGGTGCGCTCCAGCGCCTCCTGGTGCAGCTCGTAGCCCATGCGGCCAAGGATCTGCTCCAGCTCCGCACCGGAGAACAGGTAGGGGAGCATCAGGGTGTCGGCCTGCTTGGAGAGCTTGTACCGGTTGGTGGCGTCGCCCTCGGACTGCAGGATCAGGTCCATGCGGCCGATGTTCCCGTACTTGGCTCGGTAGCCCTCCCAGTCGAACTCGAGCAGGTCCTGGTAGCCCTCGAACTGCGCCAGGATGCCGGCCTCGGGGCCCTCGGTGAAGAACGGCACGGTGAGCTTGGCGGCGATCTCCTCCCAGCGGGCGATCTCCTCCTCGGTGACCTCCATGACCTCCGGCAGGCCGTCGTCGAGGGTGTCCAGCCAGCGCAGCAGGCGGGCGGTCTCGGAGAGCACCCAGGAGGTGAGCACGTTGGTGTACGCGTTGTTGCGCAGGCCGGAGCCGGGGGTCTCCGGGTAGCCGTCATGGAACTCGTCCGGGCCCATGACGCCGTGGATCTCGTACCGGCCGGTCTCCGCGTTGTGCAGGGTCATGGACGTGAAGAACCGGGAGATCTCGACGAGCATCTCGGCGGCGTAGTCCGAGATGAAGGAGGCGTCCTTGGTGATCTCGATGTACCTCAGCACGGAGTACGCGATGTCCAGGGAGACGTGGCGCTGGTTGTGGGAGTTGTCCGGCATCCACATGTGGGAGCGCGGGTTCCACAGCTCGGCGGGGGTCTCCTCGCGGCCGTCCGAGCCGGACTGCCACGGGTACATGGCGCCGGCCCAGCCCTCGGCCTGCGCGTTGGCCCGGGCCTCGTTGAGGCGGCGGTAGCGGTACATGAGGATGCCGCGGGTGATCTCCGGGCGGCGCAGCGTGAGCATGGGGTAGACGAAGATCTCGTCCCAGAAGATGTGGCCGCGGTAGCCCTCGCCGTGCAGGCCGCGCGCCCCCACGGAGGCGTCCAGGTCGCGGCGCTTGCCGAACGCGGTCTGCAGCACGTGGTACGTGTGCAGGTTCAGGGCGAGCTGCTGGCGCAGGGAGGCGCCGTCCTTGCCCATCGTGGCGGCGGAGCCGACGGACGCGGAGCGCCCGGCCTCGAACACGGGCGCCTCGAACTCCTCGCCCTCGGCGAGCACGGCGGTGGAGCGGCGCTGGTTGCGGTGCTCCTCCGCGAGGTCGATCCGCACGGAGAAGCGGTCCCAGTTCATGCCCCAGCGCTGCTCGTGCAGGGTCAGCAGGTTGCGGAAGTTCTGGGCGCGCTGGACCTTCTTGATCGCCGACGCGTCGACGGAGGCGAGCGCGTGGTCGTGGGTGTTGGCCACGGCGGCGACCTTCTCCAGCACCAGCGGCACGTCCTGCTCGACGTGCAGGTGGATGTCCTGGCCCACCATGAGGTCCGAGCCCTCCACGGGGCGGCGGATCGGCTGGTGGTGGCCCTTGGGCGCCATCTGGCGGGTGCGCGCGGCGACGGCCACGTGCACGCGGGACTGGCTGGTGACGGTCTCCAGCAGGAGGGTCTCGCCGTCCACCTCGCGCGCCGCCACGGGCTCGAGGTGCTGGTTGGCGAGCGTGCGGTCGTCGGAGACGTTGAGGTTGGCCACGCGCCCGTCGACGAGCGTGCGCACCACCAGGTCGCCGGACCAGTTCTCCGCCTCCACGGTCAGCTCGATGGCGCCGAGGTGGCGGTCCGCGAGGGACTGGAACTGGCGGGTGTGCAGGGTGGTGATGCGGCCCTGGGCGTCCTCGAAGCGCATGGAGCGGGAGAGCACGCCGCGGCGCAGATCCATCTCCTGGTGGTAGTCCAGGAGCGTCTCCTCGCCCGGGATCAGCGGCCTGCCGCCCGCGGGGATGACCTGCAGCGGGGTCCAGTCCTGCATGTTGACCATGTGCTCGGTCTCCACCTGGCGCCCCTGCACCATGGAGGTCAGCCGGTTGAAGACGCCGGCCAGGTAGGTGCCGGGGTAGTGCACGTCGGAGATCCGGGTGCCGGGGATGGAGCCGCGGGTGCCCCAGTAGCCGTTGGCGAGGGTGCAGAGGACCTCGCGGGTGCCCTCGGTGGCGGGGTCGAAGTGGTCCCAGCGCAGCACCCAGGCGGCGTCGAACGGTGTGGTGGTGCGGTCGGCCAGGCGGAGGGTGCCGTAGTCCTTCACCACGATGTGCGCGCCGGCGTCCTTGAGGCGGGGCTTGCCGCCCTCGCCGTGCTCGCGGTCCACGCCGATCACGAGGCCGAACCGGCCGTCCGCGGCGGCCTTCACGCCGGAGACGGCGTCCTCGAGGACCATCGCGTCCGCGACGTCGACGCCGAGTTCGCGGGCGGCCTCCCAGAACATGGCGGGGTCGGGCTTGCCGGGCAGGCCGCGCTCGATCGCGGTGTGCCCGTCCACGATCACGGGGAAGTAGTCCAGGACGCCGCCGGCGGTGAGGACGGCGCGGGAGTTCTTGGAGGAGGTCACCAGGGCCACGGGCACGCCCTTGTCGCGCAGCTTCTCCAGCAGGTCGGTGGCCTCGGGGAACACGCGCACGCCGTCCCGCTCCAGGACCTTCTCGAAGAAGCCCTGCTTGCGCTCGGCCAGGGCGAGCACGGTCAGGTCGACGGGGGCGTCGGCGTCGTCGACCTCCGGCACGGTGAGCCCGCGGGAGGCGAAGAAGGCGCGCACGCCGTCCTCGCGGGGGCGCCCGTCCACGTGGTGCAGGTAGTCGGCCTCCGGGTCGAAGGGGCGCAGGACCCCCGGGTCGGCGGCGACGGCGGCCCGGTTGGCGTCCAGCGCGCCGACGGCGGGCAGGGCCTGGTCGAAGAGCTCCTTCCACGCCACGGCGTGCACGCCGGCGGTGTCCGTGATGACGCCGTCCATGTCGAAGATCACCGCGCGGTAGCGGCGGAGGCGGTGGCGGCGGGCGTTGCGGTCCTGCTGGTCCACGGGGGTGAGGGTCTGCGTCACGCGAGGAAGGCCTTTGCTCTCGGAGGCGGGGTGTGCGGGCGCGTTGGACGCGCCGGAACGGCGGTTCCGGGGCGCCGTCGCCGGCCGGGAATGCTTGAAGCCCAGCCTACGGGCGGGGCGGCGCCCGCGGGGAAG
>NZ_JAKRNH010000011.1:0-35948 GCF_022346985.1 Micrococcus sp. ACRRV | reverse complement strand
GGTCGGGTCGGGTCTGGTCGGCCGGGTGCGCGGCGGCGGGGCCGGTCACACGCCTTTCACGGTGACGGTGCGGGAGCGGCCGCGGAAGGCCGCGACCGGGGTGCCGTCGTCGGTGGTCACGGTGATGTCGTAGACGGCCGAGCGGCCGGTGGAGGCCACCAGCCGGCCCTCGGCGATCAGGGTCTGGCCGGCGCGGGTGCCGGACAGGAAGTTCACGTCCACGCCGGAGGCCACGGTGAGGGTGGAGCCGTCCGAGGCGGGGTCGTTGCAGGTCAGCGCGAAGCAGCAGTCCGCGAACGCGAAGACGACGCCGCCGTGGGCCATGCCGAAGGCGTTGTGGTGCTCCTCGCCGAGGGTCATGCGGATGCGGGCGTGGCCGGCCTCCGCGACCTCGAGGCTCACGCCGAGCCACTCGGCCACGCGGTCGCCGACGAGCGCGGGATGGTGCGGGGTCTCGGTCATGGGCGCCTCACGTCCGGGGCGCGGCGGGGCCGCGTCGGGAATTACTGAACGATCATTAGGTAACGCTCTCCGTGTGACCTGCGTCAAGTCAGGGCCGGCATGTGACGGGTGCCGGGCGACGCGGAGGACGACGGCGGGCCTCCCCGTACCGCGTCCACCCCTCTGCCTAGGCTGTGCCCATGGCGAGCTTCTCCCCCGTGGATCCCGCGTCCTTCCTCCTCAGCCCCTCCGACATCACGGCCGCCGCCACGTGCGAGTACGGCTGGCTGCGCGGGGCCGTGGACCCGAAGCTGGGGCGCGCCGACGGGGCCCCGGAGGACGACGCGTTCCTGGCGCGCGTGTCCGCCCTCGGGGACGCGCACGAGGCGCGCACGCTGGACGCGCTGGTCGCCGAGCACGGAGCGGGCGGCGTCGTCGTGCTGGAGCGGCCCAGCCCGTACACGCCGGAGGGGATCGCGGCGGCGGCCGAGCGCACGCGGCAGGCGCTGGCGTCAGGAGCGGCGGTGGTGTTCCAGGCGATGCTGCACGACGGCTCCTTCGGCGGCCTGGCGGACTTCCTGGTGCGCGAGCCCACCCCCGAGCACCCCGAGGGCGCCTACCAGGTGGTGGACACCAAGCTGGCCCGGCACGCGCGGGTCACGGCGCTGCTGCAGATCGCGGCCTACGCGGACCTGCTGGACGGGATGGGCGTGCCGCGCACCCGGCACGGCGCCCTGTGGCTGGGCGACGGCGCCAGGCACACCGTGGACCTGGCCGAGGTCATCCCCGTGTACCGGCACCAGCGCGCCCGCCTGGAGCGCGTGCTGCGCACGCACGTGACGGAGGGGACGCCGGTCGCATGGGGGGACGAGCGGCACGCGGTGTGCGGGCAGTGCCGGTGGTGCGAGGAGGCGATCGCCGAGCACCGGGACGTGCTGCTCACCGCCGGCGCCACCCGCGTGCAGCGGACCCGGCTCCGCGCGGCCGGGGTGCGCACGGTGGAGGAGCTGGCGGCGTCCACGGCGCCTCCGGAGGGCATGTCCCGGCGGACGTGGGAGGCGCTGCGGGACCAGGCGGCCGCGCAGCTGGAGCCGGCAGGCGCGGACGGGGTGCCGCCGCACCGGATCGTGGACCCGGCGCCCGTGCGCGCCCTGCCCGCCCCCGACGCCGGCGACCTGTTCTTCGACTTCGAGGGGGACCCGCTCTGGGTCTCCCCGCGCGGGGACATGGAGGGCCTGGAGTACCTGTGGGGCTGGGTGGAGGCCGCGCCCGGCCGGACCACCGAGGACACGGGGTTCGACCAGTTCCGCTTCACGGGCCTGTGGGCGGACACCCGGGCCGAGGAGAAGGCGGCGCTCGAGGAGTTCGTGCGATTCGTGGAGGCGCGCCGCGCGGTGCACCCGGGCATGCGCATCTACCACTACGCCGCGTACGAGGTCACGGCGCTCAAGCGCCTGACGGTGCGCCACGGCGTCGGCGAGGCGGAGCTGGACGACTGGCTGCGCGCCGGCCTGTTCGTGGACCTCTACGCCACCGTGCGGGCGAGCCTGCGTGCGGGCGTGCCCAGCTACTCGATCAAGAAGCTCGAGCCGCTCTACATGGGCGCCGACCACCGGGCCGAGGACGGCGTGACCACCGCCGCCGACTCGGTGACGGAGTACCACGCCTACGCCGAGCAGGTCGAGCGGGCCGGGGAGGGGGACGGCGACGCCGCGGCGGAGGCCGCCCGGCTGCGCGCGGGCATCGAGGACTACAACCGGTACGACTGCGTCTCGACCGCGCGCCTGCGGGACTGGCTGCTCGGCCAGGTCGGCGGGGCGTCGACCGGGGTCGCGGTGGATGCCGGGGAGCCGGCCGAGGCGGGCGAGGACGCACCGGCCGCCACGGATGAGGACGCCGCCCTCGAGCAGGCCCTCCTCGACCTGGTCCCCGCGGACCCCGCGGACGGCGACGACGAGACTCTGGGCCTGGCGATGCTCGCCGCCGGCCTGGGCTTCTTCCGGCGCGAGGCCAAGCCGATGTGGTGGGCGTTCTTCGACCGGGGGATCTCCCCCGTGGACGAGTGGCAGGACCCCCGTGCGAACGTCGTGGCGGACCGCGTGGACGTCGCGGAGGACTGGCACCGGCCGTCGTCGCGGGCGCGCACCCGGCAGCGCGTCCTCCGCGTGACCGGCCGGCTGGAGGCCGGCACCCAGCTCACGCCGGGCGCCGAGGCCAAGACCGTCTACGAGGACGTGCCCGCCGGACGGGTGGAGGGCCTGCAGCCCAACGCCGTGCGCTGGGTGGGCGCGGCCGCGGTCGTCGAGGACGTGGAGGACCATCCGGACGGCACCTCCACGCTGCGGCTGCGGGAGAAGGTCGCGCTCGACGCCGAGCCCCACCCCGAACTCCCGATGGCCGCGTTCGCGCACACCGTGATCCCCTCGGCCACCCTGCAGGAGCGCATCCGCGAGGACGGCCTCCGCGCCCGGGCGCTCGGCGCGTTGCCCCGGCCGGAGGAGGGCGCCGCCCCCACGGCGGCGTTCGACATCCTCGCCCGGCGCGTCCCCGAGACCGCCGGCCGGCCGCTCGCGCAGATCACGGCCGATGCCCGCGCCGGGCGGCTCGAGGGCGCCGACGCCCTCGTGGAGGCCCTCGTCTCCGCGCGGGGCTCCTACGTGGCCGTGCAGGGCCCGCCCGGCACCGGCAAGACCCACGTGGGCAGCCACGCCGTGAAGGAGCTGGCCTCCCGCGGCTGGCGCATCGGGGTGACGGGGCAGTCGCACGCCGTGGTGGAGAACTTCCTGGCCAAGCTCGTGGCCGTGGGCGTGCCCGCCGGGCACGTGGGCAAGGAGAAGCCGCGCGGCGGCGAGGACCGCGAGCACCCCTGGACCGTCCTGGACGACCGGGGGGACGCCTTCGAGCACCTGTCCCAGCCGGGCCACGTGCTCGGCGGCACCGCCTGGACGTTCGCCCACCCGAAGGCCCCGGACCTGGACCTGCTGGTGATCGACGAGGCCGGACAGTTCTCCCTGGCCATGACCCTGGCCGCCGCTGCCACCGCCCGCACGGTCCTGCTGCTGGGAGACCCGCAGCAGCTGCCGCAGGTCTCCCAGGGCACGCACCCCCAGCCGATCGGGGACGCCGCCCTGGGCTGGCTCATGGAGCCGGGCGAAGAGGTGCTCCCGCCCGAGCGCGGCTTCTTCCTGGACACCACGTGGCGCATGCACTCGGCCCTGACCGCGCCGGTCTCGCGGCTCTCCTACGACGGCCAGCTGCGCTCGAGGTCGGAGGCCACAGACGCCCGCCATCTGGAGGGCATCGCCCCGGGGCTGCACCCGGTGCCCGTGGAGCACACCGGCAACGCGGTGTCGTCCACGGAGGAGGCGAGGCGGGTCGTCGAGATCATCGAGGACCTCGTGGGACGCGCCTGGACCCCCGGCGCCGGGGAGGAGCCGCGGCCGCTCACGCCGGAGAACGTGATCGTCGTCGCGCCCTACAACGCGCAGGTGGCCACCGTGCGCGCGGCCCTGGACGACGCCGGGCTGCAGGGCACCACCGTCGGCACGGTGGACAGGTTCCAGGGGCGGGAGGCCGCGGTGGCGATCCTGACCATGGCGGCATCCAGCGCCCTGGACGTCCCGCGCGGGCTCGACTTCCTGCTCAACCGGAACCGGTTGAACGTGTCCCTCTCCCGCGGGCAGTGGGCCGCCTACCTGGTGCACTCCCCCGCCCTGGCGGACGCCCTGCCCACGACGCCGGCGGACCTGCCCCTGATCGGCGCGTTCCTCCGGCTGCTGCAGCCGTGACCCTCCCCGGGGCCTGACGGATCGCCGGGCGGCCGCGCGTCGCGCACCCGTGCACAGCCCGGGGCGGCCGCCGCCGATGCCAGAATGGGGGCCATGACCTCGCAGCCCGCGCCCGCGTCCACCGCCCACCGCCGTTCCCTCGCCGAGGCCGGCATCGCCCTCGGCCCCCTGGACGGCCGCTACCGTGCGGCGGTGGAGCCGCTCGTGGAGCACCTGTCCGAGGCGGCGCTGAACCGCAACCGCATCCACGTGGAGGTCGAGTGGTTCATCCACCTGGCCGAGCACCGCGTGCTGCCGGGTCTCGAGCCGCTCACGGCTGAGCAGCAGGCGGGCCTGCGGGCGATCGTCACGGACTTCGACGCGGAGTCCGTGTCCGAGTTGGCGGCCACGGAGAAGGTCACGGTGCACGACGTGAAGGCCGTCGAGTACTTCATCGCCGACCGCCTCGAGGGGCTGGGCCTGGGCCGGCTGAAGCCGCTCGTGCACTTCGCGTGCACCTCGGAGGACATCAACAACCTCGCCTACGCGGTGGGTGTGCGCGACGCCGTCGAGCAGGTCTGGCTGCCGGCCGCCCGCGCCGCCGTGGCCACCGTCTCCGCGATGGCCGCCGAGGCCGCCGAGACCCCCATGCTCTCCCGCACGCACGGGCAGCCGGCCACGCCCACCACGCTGGGCAAGGAGATGGCCGTGTTCGTGCACCGTCTGACCCGTCAGACCCGGCGCATCGCCGGCCAGGAGTACCTGGGCAAGATCAACGGCGCCACCGGCACCTACGCCGCCCACCTCGCCGCCGCCCCGGACGCGGACTGGCCGGCCCTGTCCCGGTCCTTCGTGGAGCACCTGGGCCTCACCTGGAACCCGCTGACCACCCAGATCGAGTCCCACGACTGGCAGGCGGAGCTGTACGCCGACGTCGCGCGCTTCAACCGGATCCTCCACGGCTTCTGCGTGGACGTGTGGAGCTACATCTCCATCGGCTACTTCGCGCAGATCCCCGTGGCCGGCGCGACCGGATCCTCCACCATGCCGCACAAGGTGAACCCGATCCGCTTCGAGAATGCGGAGGCCAACCTCGAGCTCTCCTGCGCCCTGCTCGACTCGCTGGGCGCCACCCTCGTGGAGTCCCGCTGGCAGCGCGACCTCACGGACTCGACGTCGCAGCGCAACATCGGCGTGGCCCTCGGCCACTCGGTGCTCGCCCTGACCAACGTCACCAAGGGCATGGGCCAGCTCCAGGTGGCCGAGCCCGTGCTGGCCGAGGACCTCGACACGAACTGGGAGGTGCTCGGCGAGGCCGTCCAGACCGTGATGCGCGCCGAGGCGATCGCCGGCGTCGAGGGCATGGACAACCCCTACGAGCGCCTCAAGGAGCTGACCCGCGGCCATCGCGTGGACGGGGCGCGCATGCGCGAGTTCGTGCAGGGCCTCGGCCTGTCCGAGGGCGCCCAGGCGCGCCTGCTGGAGCTGACCCCGGCCGGGTACACCGGCGTGGCGTCGGAGCTGGCCAAGGAGTTCGGGCCGGCCTCGGCCCAGGGCTGACCCGGGGCCGCCTGACGGGGGACGATGGGCGGGTGCTGCTTCCGCTTCTCCCCGTGTGGCTGCTGTCCGCCGCCCCCAAGGACCCCGCCGAGCTCGAACGGGACGTGCCCGAGCCGATCGACGCGCACGGCGAGCTCGCCGACGCGATCACCGCGGCGATCACCGCCGTGGACCTCGTGGGCGTGTTCTTCTTCGCGATCTCGGGCGCCGTCCTTGCCGTGCGCAAGGGCTACGACATCGTCGGCTCCCTGCTGCTGGCCCTCATGGTGGGCACGGGCGGCGGCGTCGTCCGTGACCTCGTGGTCGGCCGGGACGTGCCCGCCGCCTTCGACAACCCCTGGTACCTGATCCTGCCGGCGGTCGCGTCGCTGGCGGTGTTCCTCCGGATCTTCGACGGCGAGCGCGGCCACCACGCCGTCATGGCCTTCGACGCCGTCGGCCTGGCCGTGTACTGCGTGGTGGGAACGCGCATCGCCCTGCTCGCCGGCCTGAGCCCGGTCGCCGCCGCGGTGCTGGGCCTGGTGACCGCCGTCGGCGGCGGCATCCTGCGCGACGTCGTCGCCGGGGAACCGCCCGCCGTGTTCGGCGGGCGTGGCTGGTACGCGCTGCCGGCCATCCTCGGCGCGGGCACGACGGCGGCCCTCGGCCAGGCGGAGCTCCTGAACCCGCTGACCTCGGCGGCGGTGATGGTGCTCGTGCTCGTGCTGCGCGTGGTGTCGCTGCGCAGGGAGTGGCTCGCCCCGGGGGCCGAGATCTCGGGGGAGACCCAGCGCCAGCGCCTGGATCCGCACGACGAGCCGCCCGTGCCGGACATCCGCGACCGCAAGGGCAAGGACGGGCCGCCCGCCGACCCCGGCGAGGACGGCCCCCCGGTGAACGAGGAGACGCCCGGCGCCGACGAGGGCGTCCCCCCGGGGACACCCGGGTGAACAAACGAGCCACCGCGCGGGCCGCACGGGACAATGGCCGGTGAATCCCCGGACCCGACGGAAGGAGCCGCCGTGGACGTGCAGCAGTTCTTCGCCACCCTCACCGACGTCCCGTGGCTGCTCACGACCCTGGACCTGATCGGGATCTTCTTCTTCGCCACCTCGGGGGCGCTGCTGGCGGCCCGCAAGCAGTTCGACCTGGTGGGCTCGATGGCGCTGTCCCTGCTGGCCGGGCTGGGCGGCGGCTTCACGCGGGACATCCTGCTGGACCGCGGTCTGCCCGCGTCCCTGGAGAGCCCGGTCTACCTGGCCCCGCCGGTGCTCGTCTCCCTGCTCGTGTACGTCAAGCTGATCCACCCGAACCGGCTGAACCTGACCATCACCCTGTTCGACGCCGCCGGGCTCGCCCTTTTCACGGTGTCCGGCGTCCTGCTGGCGCACTCGATGGGCGTGCACCCGGTGTCCACGGTGGTGATCGCGATGGTCACGGCGCTCGGCGGCGGCGTGCTGCGGGACATCGTCGCCAACGAGGTCCCGTCCATCTTCGACCCCCGCGGCGTCTACGTGCTCCCCACGTTCCTGGGCGCGGTGCTGGCGACCGTGGTGGCGATGAACGGCGCGCTCAACGCGTTCACGGGCTTCCTCATCGCGTTCCTGATCTTCGCGGTGCGGATGATCGCCTACCGCTACCAGTGGCGGTTCTTCGGCGCGGAGATCTCCCAGGACAAGGAGTCCCTCGAACGTCTGCGGCGCCTGGCCACGCAGGCGCAGGAGGCGGCCGCCCGCCGGGTGGAGCGCACCCTCGAGCGCCGGCTGCGCGCCCCCGGCGCCCCCGCCTTCCCCGACGACGACACGCACGGGTCCTACGGACCGCGGCAGGAGTACGAGGACCAGGTGCGGGTGGACGACTACGACCCGCAGACCCAGACGATCACCGTCGTCGACCCCGCCTCGCACCAGCAGGTGCGCCTGGACCGCGGCACCGGCGTCATGGACGTCACCGACCTGCGCACCGGGCGCACACGCAGCTTCGACGACCCCGAACACGACTGGATCGCGGACGACCCCGAGGACCCGAGGGAATGAGGGATGCGGGGCCCGATGCCGGGCCGCGCACGCGCACCCCGCGAACAGGTCTATGCTGGAGGTCCATGACCGGCACCGCTGACATGGCCCCCCAGAAGATCTCGCGCCCCCTCGGGTTCGACCGCGAGCAGTACATCGCCCTCCAGTCCCAGCACATCCAGGAGCGCCGCCGCCAGCTCGGCGGGAAGCTCTACCTGGAGATGGGCGGCAAGCTCTTCGACGACCTCCACGCCTCCCGCGTCCTGCCCGGCTTCACCCCGGACAACAAGATCGCGATGCTGGACCGCATCAAGGACGAGACCGAGATCCTCGTCTGCTTCAACGCCAAGGACCTCGAGCGCAACAAGGTCCGCGCCGACCTCGGCATCACCTACGAGGAGGACGTCCTGCGCCTCGTGGACGTGTTCCGCGAGCGCGGCTTCCTGGTGGAGCACGTCGTCGTGACGCAGCTGGAGGACTCCAACCACCTGGCCCTGGCGTTCATCGAGAAGCTCGGGCGCCTCGGTCTGAAGGTCGCCCGCCACCGCGTGATCCCCGGCTACCCGCACGCGATGGCCACGATCGTCTCGGAGCAGGGCTTTGGCGCCAACGAGTGGTCGGAGACCACGCGAGACCTCGTCGTCGTGACCGCCCCGGGCCCGGGCTCCGGCAAGCTCGCGACGTGCCTGAGCCAGGTGTACAACGACCGCCAGCGCGGCATCCCCGCCGGCTACGCCAAGTTCGAGACGTTCCCGATCTGGAACCTGCCGCTCGAGCACCCCGTGAATGCCGCCTACGAGGCCGCGACCGTGGACCTGGACGACATCAACCTGATCGACCCGTTCCACCTGGCCGAGTACGGCGAGAAGGTGACGTCCTACAACCGCGACGTCGAGGTGTTCCCGCTGCTCTCCGCGCTGCTGGAGAAGGTCACCGGCACCACCCCGTACAAGTCCCCCACGGACATGGGCGTGAACATGGCCGGCGCCGCGATCGTGGACGACGCCGTGTGCCGGGCCGCCGCGGAGCAGGAGATCATCCGCCGCTACTACAAGGCGCAGGTGAACGAAGCCCTCGAGGGCGCCGACGACACCGAGTCCGAGCGCGCAGCCCTGGTGATGTCCAAGCTGGGTCTGAGCTCGGAGGACCGCCCGGTGGTGGGTGCCGCGCAGCTGGTGGCCGAGCGCACCGGGGAGCCGGGCGCCGCCCTGGAGCTGGCCGACGGCACGATCGTGACCGGCAAGACCTCCGAGCTCCTGGGCTGCTCCGCCGCGATGGTGCTCAACGCGCTCAAGGTCCTGGCCGGCATCGACGACGACGCGCACCTGCTCTCCCCCGCATCCATCGAGCCGATCCAGACGCTCAAGACGCAGCACCTCGGCTCGAAGAACCCGCGCCTGCACACGGACGAGGTGCTGATCGCGCTGTCCGTGTCCGCGGCGACCGATGAGAACGCGAAGGCAGCCGTCGAGCAGCTGGCCAGCCTCGAGGGCTGCGACGTGCACACCACCACCATCCTCGGCTCCGTGGACGAGGGGATCTTCCGGAGCCTCGGGATGCTGGTGACCAGCGAGCCCGTGTTCCAGAAGAAGGGGCTGTACCGGAAGCGGTGACCCTGCGCCCCCTGCCCCCCCGCGAGCGACGAGCCCCGCGTACGGGACGGTTCCGTGACCGGAAACCGTCCCGTACGCGGGGCTCGTCCGCGTTCCGGGCCGGATCACCACGACGACGCCTCCTCCCCCGGCAGCGACGGCGGCAGGACCACCCCCTCCTGGTGGGCCTGACGCCGCATGGTGGCGGCGAGGTCGCCGCGGAAGCGGCCCCACCCCGCGCGCGTGAACACCTCCCCCGCCACCCATGTGACACTCCAGCCGTCGGCCTCGAGGCCCCGGCGGCGGGCCCGGTCCTCCTGCCACTGCGCCCTCTCCGTGCGGTGGTGGTCTCCGTCGAACTCGAGGCACATCCGCAGCGCCCTCCAGCAGAGGTCCGGACGGACGATCCGGCCGTCGTGCAGACGGAGCGCCGGGTTCACCTCCGGCTCCGGGAATCCGGCCTCCACGATCCGGTGCCGCAGTCGCGACTCGGCAGGCGAGTCGACCCCCTCGCGCAGCAGGCCGACGACGTGGCGGTCCCTCACCACGCCGCGCACGTTCTTCCGGGTGGCGGCCGTGCGGCGCAGCTCGGCCACGGTCGAGGCGCGGCAGGGGAGTCGCCCGAGGGATCGCGCGGTGGCGCCGTGCTCGTCCGGCAGCAGGCTGTCCCCCGCCACGACGAGGTCCTCCACGCTGAGACGCGCCGCGAGGTCGACCCACGTCCATGCAGGGGAGGTGACGCGGACCCCGTGGAGCCGCACCACCTGAGCAGCCGGATCGAGGTGGTGCCCCCGGATGCCCTCCCTGCTCGGCCACCCGCCGCGGCCCTTCACCTTGGCGATGTCCACGGACGGCTCCTGCAGCAGGTCCCGCGGCAGCCACATCCCCCACAGCCTCGCGGCGGTGGCGTGCGAGAAGACCCCCGTCGGGTGGAGTTCCTGCAGGGCCCGCACGTGGTCCAGGAGGGTGAACTCGACGCCCGCGGCGCCCCACAGCGAGCGCCCACGGTCCGTGTACTCCCGTCGGCGCAGCTCCCACGGGGCGACGCCCCGGCTCCGGAGCGTCGCGGTGGTGGCGAGGCGCGGCGGGGTCGCGCGGGAGGGGTCTGCCATGGACCCAGCGTGGCGGGGCTGCGGCCGACACAGTCGTGCGCCGGTGCGATCTGGGGGCAGCCGCAGGGGTGGATCGACCTGTGCAGGACCCTCACCCCCTTCCCCACAGGACGAGCCCCGCGTACGCGACAGTTCCGTGACCGAAATCCGTCGCGTACGCGGGGCTCGTCAGGGCAGGGAGGTGCCGGGCGCCGCGGGGGCAGTCAGCCTGACGCCGGAGCCTTCTCCCTGCTCAGCCCACGGTCGTCACGCCGATCGTGTGGTCGGTGGTGAACTCCTCGATGGCCCACTCGCCGTTGAAGCGGCCCAGGCCGGAGTTCCTCGCGCCGCCGAAGGCCACGTGAGCCTCGTCCTGCACGGTCATCTCGTTCACGAACGTCATGCCGGCGGCCACCCGCTGGGCGAACCGCACGCCGCGGCCCGTGTCCTGCGTGAACACGGACGAGGACAGGCCGAACTCGTGGTGGTTGGCCAGCTCGAGGGCGTGCTCCTCGTCCCGGGCCTTCAGGACCACGGTCATGGGACCGAAGATCTCCTCCTTGGCGATCTCCATGTCCGGGTCCACGTCCACCCACACGAAGGGCGGGACCACGCGGCCCTCGACCTCGCCGCCGACCAGCGCCCGCGCGCCGTCGGCCTCGGCCGAGGCGATCTTCTTCTGCTGGCCCTCCACTTGGGAGTCGTTGATGATCGGGCCCACCAGCACGCCCTCACCCCGCGGATCGCCCACCTTGAGCGCCTTCACGGCCTGCTCGTACTTCGGCGGGAACTCGTCGTAGACCTTCGCGTCGACGATCACGCGCTGCGTGGACATGCAGATCTGCCCCGAGTGCAGGTAGCCGCCCGTGACAGCCTGCTCCACGGCGGTGTCCAGGTCGGCGTCGTCGAGCACCACCAGCGGGGCGTTGCCGCCGAGCTCGAGCGCGACCTTCTTGATGTTCTCGCCCAGCACGGCGTTGGCGGCCACCTGCTTGCCCACCGGGGTGGACCCGGTGAAGGAGATGAGGCGCGGCACGGGGTGCTTCACGAACGCGTCGCCGACCTCGGAGCCGGCGCCCACCACCACGGACAGCACGCCCGCGGGCAGACCGGCCTGCTCGAAGAGGCGCGCGATCAGGGTGCCCCCGGTCACCGGGGTGTCCGAGGCGGGCTTGATGACGACGGCGTTGCCCAGCGCCAGCGCGGGTGCGACGGAGCGCTGGGACAGATGCAGCGGGAAGTTCCAGGGGGAGATCACGCCGACGACGCCGATGGGCGAGCGGTAGACGCGGGACTCGCGGTTCGGGGTGTTGGAGTCGAAGATCTTGCCGTGCACGCGCGTGGGGAACGTGGCGGCCTCCTCGGTGATGGCGATGGCCAGCGAGACCTCGATGTTCGCCTTGATCACCGTGGAGCCGGCCTCCTGCACGAGCCAGTCCACGACCTCGTCGCGGTGCTCCTCGAGCAGCTCGGCGGCGCGGCGCATGACGGCGGCACGCTCCTTCGGCCCGGTCTCCGCCCACCCCTTCTGAGCCTCGGCGGCGGAGCGGTAGGCCTCGTCGAGGTCCGCTTCGGAGGCGAGGGCGAACTCGGCGACCACAGAGTCGTCGTACGGGTTCACGTCCTGCTTCGTGCTGCCGGCGGCGCCGTCGCGCCACTGGCCGGCGATGAACTGCTTGTCGACGTCGTTGCCGAGGAACGTGCCGGAGGCGTGGGTGGTGGGGGTCATGATGATGCTCCTTTGCGAGACGTGCGGGATGTCTGTTCCACAGCCCACACCTCCCAGACGGGGCTTGCCGAGGGGCGCGGGGCTGGGAGTTCTCGGGGAGGGTTCCGGGGCCCAGCCGTCGGGACGGTGCGGGGGGGCATGCCTGGCCGACGACCACAACGGGCTTGACGGTCCCGCCCGTCGCGGAGCCCGCGAACGCCTGGTTGATCTGGTCGACGGGGCAGGTCCGTGAGGCGCGGGATGAACACGGCGGGGATGGGCTCGCCCTCCACGGTCGTCGTGATCGTGTTGCCCTTGGGCAGGGTGGAGCCGATGTCGAAGCTCGCCTCGGCGCGGACGTCGCGGAGCTCCACCTCCGTGATGGTCAGGCCGGTCTGGGAGGGCGGTGGCGAGGGACCCGGCGGTCTTCACGGTGGTGCACCTTCGTTCCGGTGCTCCGTTCGGTGTCGGGCCGGGCCGGGCCGCGCCGTTGAGGCTCCCGCGTCCCCTCCCCTGGCGACGAGCCCCGCAGACGGAACGGTCTCCACCGCCTGAATCGTCTGCTCTGCGGGGCTCGTCCGTTCAGTGCGGCTGGCCGTTCAGCGGGGCTGGCCGTTCACCGCACCTCGGCCAGTGGGGATGCCGCGCTCCTCGCCCCACTCCTGCCAGTCCCGGGCCGGGCGCGCGGTGAGGGCGGCGGATAGGGCGGCCGCGAGGTCGTCAGCGCCGGCGGGCAGGTCCAGCTCGGCGCGCAGGGTGTCGGAGAAGTGGGGCTCGAGGGCGCCGACGGCCACGTGGCCCTCGGCCGCCCGGTACACGGCATAGTAGGGGGTACCGCCGCCGAGGAGGGCGTCGGGGGGCGAGCAGCCCGTGGCGGGAGGGGATCCCGACGGCGGCCGCGGCCTCCGCGAGGGACACGCGGGCGTGGCCTCCGGGGGCGTCGCGGCCGGCGCGGTCCCGGGCGAGGAGCAGGGCGGGGGCGGTGCTGACGGCCTGCTCGGCGCCGGGCATGTCCGCGACGAGGGCGCGCGGCAGGGTGGGGGTCTGGCTCTCCCCGGAGAGGAGCAGGCCGGTCTCGGCCTGGTAGGTGAGGTCGTGGCCGGGGACGCCGGCGCGCTCCCCCGCGAACCCGACGACGTCCACCTGGTAGACGCGCGGGCGTCGGTCTTGAGGTCCAGGGTGACCACGCGCTGCCCCTCGTGCAGGTCCGCGTAGTGGGACGGGCTCATCTGCGCCATGGGGTCGCCGGCGGGCGGGAGCACGTGGCGACGTCGGCCCCCAGCTCCTGCAGCCGGGCCGGGGCAGGTTCAGGGCGATCGTGAGCGCGGCGAGGCCGGCGAGGGGCGGAGTGACGCGCATCACTCATGGTGGTTATGAGGGGCGCGCGAAGGCCAGGGGCGGGGCGAATGTGACAGGCGGTCAGGCGACGTCGGCTGCAGTGGCGTTCAGGAACCGCTCGTACGCCCAGACGAGCTTGTCGGTGCCGGGGCGATCCGCCCGCCGACTCGGCACCTTCATCAACGGCTTGCCGTGCAGCTCCTGCAGCCCGTGGCGCAGCATCGGTCCATCCACCTCGTCCAGCAGGTCCTGGCGGATTTCGACGACGGGCACGTCCTTGGTTGGCCGGATCCCGAGGAACCGCCGATCAAACGCAGCATGGTGGATCTTGCACAGCGCCATGCCGTTGGTGACGTCGGGGACGCCCTCCTCCTCGGAGTCAGGGACGATGTGTGCGGCATCGAGCAGCTCGGAATGGGCGAAATTGCAGACCGCGCAGTGGTCCTCATAGGCCACGAGAACGGTGGAGCGGAAAACCGGCTGATGCAGTCGCACCACGGTTTCGCGCTTCATGTAGCGCCGCAGGGCCGTGACCATTTCCGAGCCCTCGCCGCGCTCGGGAATCTCGCTGGCATCCTCTAACGGGGCGAGAACAAACTGCTGACGGTCACGCTCTTCATTCACGATGTAGACCGGCGCCGTCACCTGATACTGCGGCGGCTTTCCACCCACACCCGTGAACCACATGATGGGCAGCTGCCGCTCCATGGCACGTCGCAGGCCCACATTCTCAGGATGGTTGGGGTTGTCACCACGCCACTTGTAGCGGTGCAGCCCATCCTCGCCCAGAGCGTCGTTGTAGGGGCGTTCCTGGCCGGGGGCCCGGTACGTCGTCACGATGGACTACGTGGCCTCAAACCGAGCCGGCTTCCAAATGCCCTGATACGAGGGGATGAGGCGGAACGGCTCACCCTGGAACCGGAAGTCCGCGATGTCTTCGCGAGTGAGGCTTACCTGCCGGTCCAGCGTCCGCTCGATCAACCACTGAATGGCCGTTTCCCGCAGCCCGTCCGGCTCCACCACGCGTCACTCCCTCACCCCGCGGCTGCCTCGTTGCACCCACCTCTGCGGCAGCCTAGTTCAGCCGTGCCCAGCCTCAGCTGCCCACCCCACCCCCTACCGCAGCAGGTCCTTCACGATCTTCCCGGTCGTGTTCTTCGGCAGCGCGTCCATCACGGTCACCTGGGACGGCCACTTGTAGGACGCCAGGCGCTCCCGCACGAACGCGTTGAGCTCGGCCACCTCGACCTCCGGCCCGTCCTGCAGCGCCACGTAGGCCACGACCTTCTCGCCGAACCGCTCGTCGGGCACGCCGAGCACGGCCGCCTCGGTCACGGCGGGGTGCTCGTAGAACGCCTCCTCCACCTCGCGGGGGTACACGTTGTAGCCGCCGTGGATGATGATGTCCTTCAGTCGGCCCACGATCCGGTAGTAGTCCTCCTCGTCCCGGGTCGCGACGTCGCCGGTGCGCAGCCAGCCCTCGTCGTCGAAGGAGGCCGCGTCCGCCTGCGGCTCGCCCAGGTAGCCGGTCATGAGCACCGGCCCGTGGATGCGGAGCTCGCCCGGGGTCTCGGTGTCCCCGGCGGGCACCTCGACGCCGTCCGTCGTCACCAGCCGGAACTCCACGCCCGGCAGGGGCTGGCCCACGGTGCCCGGGCGGCTGGGGCGCAGCATCGGGTTGAAGGACACCGGCCCGCAGGACTCGGTGAGCCCGTAGCCCTCGCGCACCGGCACCCCGAACTCCTCCTCCGCCTCGTGCAGCGTCTCCACCGGCAGCGGGGCGCCGCCGGAGAGGATGTAGCGCAGCGCGGACAGGTCCACGTCGTGTCCCTTGGCGCGGGCGGACCGGAGCGCCCGCAGCAGGGCGCCGATCATCGTCGGCACGGCGGGCAGGGCCCGCACCTCGTCCCGCACGACCTGCTCCAGCGCCGTGTGCGGCGCGAACCGGGTCACCACGGAGTTCCGGCACCCCGTGTACAGCGGCATGTTCAGCGCCGCGGACATCCCGAACACGTGGAAGAACGGCAGCACGCCCAGCACCGTATGCCCGGCCTGCAGCCAGTCCAGCGCCTCGGACGTCAGCACCGCGCTGGACGCCACCGTCCGGTGGGACAGCCGTGCCCCCTTCGACTGCCCGGTGGTCCCGGAGGTGTAGATGACGACGGCGTCGGCCTCCTCGGACGTCCGCGGCGTCCGCTCGCGCACGGGCTCGGCGTCGGCCACGACGTCCCGCAGGTCCGCCGGGGAGGACTGCAGGTGCGGCACGCCCACTGCCTGGGCCGCCTCCGCAGCGGCCGACGTGCCGCGCATGCTCCACAGCAGCACCGCCTGCGAGTCCGTGAGGAAGTACTCCAGCTCCCGGTCCGTGGACAGCGGGTTCAGGGGGACGACCACGGCTCCCAGCCACAGCGCGCCGTAGTACACCGCCGGGAAGGCCAGCGTGTTGGGCATCAGCAGCGCCACCCGGTCCCCCGGGCCGACGCCCTGCCTGCGCAGCACGCCGGCGGTGGCCTGGACCAGCTCGAGCAGCTCGGCGTAGGTGGTGTCCACGCCGTCCTCGCGCCAGGCCACGGCCCGGGGGTCGCGGTCGTGCCCGGCCTCCAGCAGGGCGCACACGTCCCCGCGGTGGGGGTCGGTGGCGGGGAGGGCGGAGTTCATCGGGTTCCTCTTCTGACGGTCGGTCGGGCGCGGACGGTGTGGATCAGACTACGGCGCGCAGGGGCGGGGGCGGCCTTCACGACGACGGCGCCCCTCACCGGGCGGGCGAGGGGCGCCGTCGTCGTCGGGATCGGATCACGGGGCCGTGTAGCCGCCGTCCACCAGGTGGTAGGAGCCGGTGATGAACGAGGCCTTCTCGCTGAGGAGGAAAGTCACCAGGTGCGCGACCTCCTCGGCCTTGCCGAGGCGGCCGATCGGGTGCTTGGTCACGAGGGCGTCGTGCACCTCGTCGGGCAGGCCAGCGAGCAGCGGGGTATCGATGTAGGCCGGGCCCACCGCGTTCACGCGCACGCCGCGCGGCCCGTAGTCCACGCCGGCCTGCTTGGTCAGGCCCACCACGCCGTGCTTCGCCGCGGTGTAGGCGGAGGCGCCCAGGCCCGTGGCCACGGAGCCGTGGATGGAGGACATGTTCACGATCGCGCCGCCGCCGGCCTTCTCGATCTCCGGCAGCTGGTAGTGCATGCCGTAGAGGACGCCGTTGAGGTTGATATCGATGACGCGGTCCCAGTCCTCGATCTTGAGGTCGCCGGCCGCCTCGGTGCCGGCGCCGACGCCCGCGTTGTTCACGGCCAGGTGCAGCGCGCCGAAGGTGTCCACGGCGAACTGCACGGCCTTCTGGTTGTCCTCGGGGGACGCGGTGTCGTGCTGCACGGCCGCGGCCTCGCCGCCGGCGGCCTTGATCTCCTCGGCCACGCGCTGCGCCGCCTCGAGGTTGATGTCCGAGACGACGACCTTCGCGCCGTGCGCCGCCAGATCCTTGGCGCAGGCCTCGCCGATGCCCGAGCCGCCGCCGGTCACGAGCGCGACCTTGTCCTGGAAGTCCTGGAACTCCGCCATGATGTGCTCCTTCCACGGGGGATGCCGGCGCCCGGTGCGGACGCCGTCACCTCAGCCAACCGCGCCCGTCGCCCCGTGGCCAGGCCCGGGACGCCCCGTACGCTCGACCCATGACCACCGTGTTCTACGACGAGCAGGGCCGCCCCGAGCCGCCCCACGCCGCGGACGAGGCCGCCACCCTGCTGGCCTTCCTCGACTTCCAGCGCGCCACCTTCGCGTGGCGCACCTCCGGACTCGACGACGCCGCCCTCCGCCGCCGCCTCGACGGTCACCCCTCCGAGATGACCCTCGGCGGGATGCTCAAGCACCTGGCCTTCGTGGAGTTCTTCTGGTTCGAGGTCACCGCCCACGGGAAGCCGACCTCCGAGCCGTGGGTGTCCGTGGACTGGGACGCCGACGCCGACTGGGACTGGCACTCCGCCGCCCAGGACTCCGCGGAGGAGGTGCGCGACCTCTGGCGCGAGTCGGTGGAGCGCTCGCGCGCCGTCGTCGTGCGCCTGCTCGCGGACGGCCCCGCCGCCCTCGATGCCACGCACCCGGCGTGGGGCGGGCGCGCGGACGTGTCCCTGCGCTGGATCCTCACGCACATGATCGAGGAGTACGCCCGGCACAACGGGCACGCGGACCTGCTGCGGGAGCAGATCGACGGTCAGACCGGGGAGTGAGCCCGGTCAGCCGGCGTCGGGCGCGGACGGAGCCGCCGGGGTCCGTCCGCGGGACCGCCTGACGTCCTGGACCGTGAGCCACACCCGGTGCGCGAGCATCACCGCAGCCGCCCATGCCAGGCCCACCGTCCACCCGGCGGCCACATCCGTGAGCCAGTGCGCCGCCAGGTACACGCGGCTCAGCCCCATGAGCACGGCGTAGCAGCCGGCGACGACGGCGGCCGCCGTCACCGCGCGCCGGTGCGTGCCGCCCAGGCTCAGGCGCGGGGTGATCGCCACCAGGTACACCGTCAGCGCCATGAGCACGGTCGCGTTGAGGGTGTGCCCCGACGGGAACGAGGGCGAGGTGACGATCGGCGGCAGCGCCACGTCCACGGGCGGGCGCAGCCGCCCCACGTGGGACTTGCCGACCACCGTGATCAGCACCGCCCCCGCCATGCCGCCCAGGAGCACCACCGCGGGCGTCGCCTCCCGGCGGGCCAGGGTGAGCAGCCCCAGCAGCACCAGCCCGACGGCGACCGCCCCCGGGGTGTCCCCCGCGTAGGCCAGGAACTGCGCCAGGCCTGTGAGCACCGGCCCGCGCAGGGAGATCGCCGCCTGCAGGGCGGGGTGGTCCACGGCGGGCACGCCGTCGCCCTCGGTGACGGAGTCGTAGACCTCCTCCGCCAGGGACGTGAACGCGACGACCACCGCCAGGAGCACGCCCCCGGTGACCAGGAACGCGGCGTGCGCCGCCCACAGCCGGGACAGCCACGATCCCTCCGGCGCGGGCGAGGGGCGCGACGCGGGAGCCGAGGGGCGCCTCACCGGGTGGTCGGCTCGCCGTCTCCGGGGACGTCGTCCACGGGGTCCGGGTGGGCCATCGCGGCGTGGGAGCCGTGCGGGTGCTCGGCGTCGGCGGGGTGGATCACGGGCACCGGGGCCGTCTCCGGGGAGACGTCCGCCGCGTGCTCGTGCCGGGGCTTCTCCGAATCGGCCGCCTCCGTCGCGGGGACGGGGACCGGATCGGTGTCCGGGTCCGCGACGGAGTCCGCGGGGGCGGCGTCGTGGTGCTCGCCGGGCAGGTGCTCCGAGGCCTCGGCCACCTCCGGGCCCACCGCCGCCACGACCTGCGCGTGGGACGGGATCCGCAGGAAGCGCCCACCGATCACCGCGGCCACCACGCCGAGGATCGGGCCCACGAGCGGCGCCCCGCCCGTCACGAGGGCGACCAGCAGCGCGACCAGGCCGCCGCCGGCCACCTGCGTGGTCTTGGGGCCGTCGAACCCCGCCTGCCACGGGCGCAGCGGCGTGCCCCCCAGGGCGTCGCCGGAGCGAGCGAGCGGCGCGAACCACGCGCCGGCCACGAACAGCACCGCGCCGATCAGGGACACCAGCAGCGCGCCCATGAAGGACCAGGTGTCCAGCATGAGCAGCAGGCACACGAGGGTCAGGACGGCGAGGACGGCGGCGGAGGCCACGCGGGCGGGGGTCATGCGCATGCGCCCAGGCTATCGGCCGGTCCCCCGCGCGCACTCACTCGTCCGAAACCGACGCACCGCACCCCGTTGAGGGGGCCGTAGGGTCGCTTTCGGCCGAGTGGACGAGGGGAGAGTCGGTTTCGGCCGAGTCGGCGGTCGGCAGGCGCGCCCCACGCCCGGGCACTCGCCCCGCCACCTCCCACGACGGCCCCCACCGCCGGCTCGACCCGCGCGCCTCGCCGGCTCTGTGGGGCGAGTTGGTGGCGCGCGTGTTCACAGTGGAGGAGTCGCTGGCGTTCGCTCGGGAAGACTGGCCGGCGCGAGGAGGTGGGCGTCCGTCACCTGGCGGGCCAGGGCGGTCAGCACGTTCACGTCCAGGAACCCGGCGCTCACAGGCCCTCGTCCTCCCGCAGCTGTTTCACGACGTCGTCGTCGATGCTCAGCGTGGTGCGCATGCATCTGATGCTCGTGCATCACAGCGGCCACTGCTCGAGCTCGTCGGAGATCCGGACGCTCAGCCCGGACACCCGCCCGCCCGGACCGATCAGCACATGCACCACGGGGTCCGCGTCCTCACCGGCGACCACGCAGCGGACGACGACGGCGCGGCGTCGTCCCGCCCGGCCCGCGCCGCCGGCCGGAGACGGGCCGCCCGACGCGGGCTCCCCGCTCAGCAGTTCCCCGTCGAGGTCGTGCACCCCGGTGACCCGCACGGCTCGCAGGCCCCCCGAGAGGTCCTCGATCTCGAGCAGCACCCCGCGCAGCGCCGACTGCGGCAGGCCGGCGCGCGCAGCGCTCGTCATGCGGGCATGGACGGCCGCGACGTCGCCGCGCAGCCAGGCCTCCACAGTGGCCTCCGCGGCGGCCCGCGCCTCAGCCCAGGGATCCGATGCGCCACCCGGGCCGTTCTCAGCAGCGACGTCGGCCGGCACGCCGTCGCCGCGAGCGCCGCCGTCGTCCAGGGCCACCGCCGGTGCTACGTGGAAGCGGCGATGGGCGGCCTGGCGCGTCACGCCGAGCACCTCGGCCACCTGGGTCCAACTCCACCCCGCGTCGCGCGCGGCTTGGACGGCGCCGTGCAGGCGGCGCTCCGCCGCGGCCTGTTCACGCAGGGCCGCGGCGATCAGTTCATGCGGGTCGGGCATCCTCCGAGTCTGCCCCATGGCCGCCACCGGCCGGGTCACCCGGCACCGGGATGAGGGCGCCGACGAGGAGCGCCACGATGATGCCGACGACCGCGGGCACTCCGCCGCCGAACAGGTTCAGCACGACGCTCACGGCGACCGCCGCCCCCGCCGCGAGGAGCTGCACCGCCTTCGGCCCGTCCCACCGGGACTGCCAACCGCCGAAGAAGGTGCCGCCGTAGGGGCTGCCGGACTGGAACAGGGGGGCGCACCACGCGCCCGCGAGGCAGGCGAGCCCGGAGAGGAGGCCCACGAGCCAGGTGCTGGCGTCCGTCAGCACGGTGACGAGGAGGATCAGGAGGACGACGACCGCGGAGGAGATCAAGGACTTGGTCATGGGTCCAGCGTGGAGGCAAGGAGCATGTCTGTCAACACCGTGCTGACAATCGGGGGCTGGCAGGCAGGGTAGAGCGCCGGCCGGACCGGGGAGTGACCCGGGGCGGTGCGAGCGGCAGCCGGGGCCGCGTGGGGCGGCGCGAGCGGAGGCCGCGGGTCAGCCCCGCAGCTCGCGGCGCAGGATCTTGCCCGTGGCGTTCTTCGGCAGCCCGTCCAGGACGGTCACCTCCCGCGGCTGCTTGTAGCGGGCCAGCCGCTCGGCCGCGAACGCCTGGAGCTCCTCCCCCGTGACGGTGCTGCCCGGGGCCAGCGAGACGAAGGCGGCGATCTCCTGGCCCAGCCGCTCGTCCGGCACACCCACCACGGCGGCCTCGACCACGTCCGGGTGCTCGTAGAGGACCTCCTCCACCTCGCGCGGGTACACGTTCATGCCGCCGCGGATGATCACGTCCTTGAGCCGGTCCACGATCATCACGTACCCGACCTCGTCCCGGCGGGCGATGTCCCCGGTGCGGAACCAGCCGTCCGCGTCGAACGCCGCCTCCGTGTCCTCCGGGCGGCCCCAGTAACCGGCCATGATGCCCTCGCCCCGGATGCGCAGCTCACCGGAGGTCTCGAGGTCCTCCTCGGGCACCTCGGTGCCGTCCATCGCCACGATCCGGAACTCGAAGCCGTCCACCGGCCGGCCCACGGTGCCTGGGCGCGTCGGCGCGTCCACGGGGTTGAAGAAGCACGCGCCCGCGTTCTCGGACAGCCCGTAGCCCTCGAACACGGGCACGCCGTACAGCTTCTCGGCGGCGTGCAGCGTGTCCACCGGCAGGCTCGCACCGCCGGAGAGGGGCATGCGCAGCCGGGAGAAGTCCGCCGGCTCGGCCCCGGCCTCACGGCGGGCCCGGGCCACGGTGAGGAGCGCCCCGTGCATGGTGGGCACGCCGGGCAGGAACGTGACGCCGTGGTCCTGCAGCTGGTCGTAGGCGGCCTCCGGCTCGAACCGCGGCATCAGGGACAGCGTGGACCCGGAGAACACCGCGCCGTTGAGCACCACCGAGAGCCCGAACACGTGGAACATCGGCAGCGCCGCGAACACGACGTCGTCCGGGCCGAGCCGGCCCAGGCCGGTCGCCGTCGCCATGGCGTTGGAACGCAGGTTCGTGTGCGTCAGCCGGGCGCCCTTGGGCCGGCCCGTGGTGCCCGAGGTGTAGAGCAGGACGGCGTCGTCGTCGGGGTCGCGCGGGGTGATCTCCGTGACCGGGGCGATGCCCTCGGCGGCGCACTCCCGCCCGACCGCCTCGAGGTCCAGGGTGACCACCTCGACGTCGACGTTCCCGGCCACCTCGGCCACGGCCGGCAGCCCGGGCATGGCCCAGAGCATGCGCGCCCCGGAGTCCGCGAGGAAGTACCCCAGCTCACGGGCGGTGAACAGCGGGTTGAGCGGCACCATCACCGCGCCCAGACGCATGAGCGCCTCGTAGACCGCCACGAAGGCCGGGACGTTGGGCAGCAGCACGGCCACCCGGTCCCCCGGACCCACCCCGCGGCGGCGCAGCCAGCCGGCCGTCGCGGCCGTGACCTGGTCCAGTTCACGGTAGGTCATGCGGGCCTCGCCAATCCGCAGGGCCACGGCATCCGGCTGCCGGGCCACGGTGGCCGAGAGCAGCTCGGCCACATGGCCCCGGCGCTCGGTGGGCCGGCCGTGGGTGGTCGTGGAGGTGTCGGGGGTCTCGGAGGTGGTCACGGTGGCTCCTGGTCTGGTGGGGCGGTCGTCGGAGGGGGTTCAGAGGAAGGCAGAGTGACCGGTGAGGCCGCGGCCCACGATCAGCGAGTTCACCTCGTAGGTGCCCTCGTACGTGAAGATCGCCTCGACATCGCAGAAGAACCGGCCGAGTCCGGTGTCGGCGAGGATGCCGTTGCCGCCCATCATCTGCCGGCCCAGCGCGGCCGACTCGCGGCACATCTGAGAGGTCTTCAGCTTCACCAGGGAGGCCTGTGTCATGGACACCTCCCCGGCGGCCTCCAGCTGCACCGCCCGGTGCGCCATGCCCAGGGTGGCCGCCAGGTTGGCCGCGATCTGCACGAGCAGGGACTGCACCAGCTGGTGCCCGGCGATCGGCCGGCCGAACTGGGTGCGCTCCAGCGCGTAGCGGCGGGCGGCATCGAGGATGCCCTGCTGCGCGCCCACGGCCTGCCAGCCCAACCCGTTGCGGGAGCCCAGCAGGATCACGTTGGTGTCCGCGAAGGTGTTGGCCTTCTCCAGCTTGTTCTCCGCCGGGATGCGCACGTCCGTGAAGGTGATGTCCGCGTTCTGGACGATCTTCACCGCGGTCTTGTGCTCGATCTTGGTGGCCTCGTAGCCGGGGGTGTCGGTCTCCACGATGAAGCCCTTGACCTGGTCGTCCTCCTCGTTCCGGGCCCACACGATCGCGATGCGGGACATGGTGCCGTTGCCGATCCACCGCTTGGCCCCGTTGATCACCCACTCGTCCCCCTCTCGGCGGGCCGTGGTGGCCATGCCGCCGGCGACGTCGGAGCCGTGCTCCGGCTCGGTCAGCGCGAAGCAGCCGGTGTACTCCATCGCGTACAGGCCCGGCAGCCACGTCTGCTTCTGCTCCTCCGAGCCCAGGGCCTCCAGGGTGGCCCCAACGAGGTCGTTGTGCAGGGCGAAGTACACACTGAGTGAGATGTCCGCGCGGGCCAGCTCAGCCATCAGGTGCCCGCGGAACAGCGGGTCCTCGGTCATGCCGCTGACGTGGTTGTAGCCCAGCTCCCCGACGCGGCGGGCGATCTCGTGCGGGAACTCGTCCCGGCTCCAGGCCTCGGCCACGTGTGGGGTGACGATCTCGGCCAGGGCGGCGCGGATCTCCGTGAGCTTCTCCTGCTGCTCGGGCGTCAGGAGGCGGTGGTAGTCGAGGACGTCGACGTCGATCAGCGAGCGGGTGCGGGAATCCGTGGTGGTCATGAGGGGCTCCTGGAGGTCGTTCGAGGGGGTGCTGAGTCGTGGGGGTCAAGCGGTGGGGCCGGCCAGGGCGGTGAGCGGGATGCCCCGCTCCTCGCCCCAGGACTGCCATGCGTCGGCGTCGCGCTCCGCGAACGCGGCGGTGAGCTGCGCACGGACGTCGCCGTCGGGATCGAGCTGCAGCGCCTCGACCATCGCGTGGGCGAAGTGGGGCTCGAGGGCGCCGAGGGCGACGTGCCCGGACCGGGCCGGGTAGACGCCGTAGAACGGGTTGGCGCCGCCGAGAGGCGAGCCCGGGTCCGTCATGCCGTGCCGCGCGGGCAGGGCCATGGCGTGGGCCGCGTCGCTCAGGGCGACGACGACGCCGCCGCCCCGGCCGTCCCGGTCCCGGGCGTGCAGGCCCGCGAGGGCGGCGCTGACCGCCCGCTCCGCACCATGCACGTCCGCCAGCAGCCCCCGGGGTGGGTGCCCCGGCTCGAGGAGGCCAGCCTCGGCCTGGTAGTTCAGGTCGTGGCCCGGCACGTCGGCGCGCTCTCCGGGGAACCCCGTGATGTCCACCTGGACCAGGCGGGGGTGGCGGCGGGCCGTCGCGGCGGCGTCGAGGCCCAGCCGCGTCAGCGCGCCGGACCGGTGGGACGTGAGCAGCACGTCCGCCCCGGCCAGGAGCTCCTCCATGCGTGCCCGGTCGCCGTCCTGCTTGAGGTCGAGCGTGAGCTCGGCCATGCCGGCGTGCAGCTCCGTGTACAGGGCCGGGACCAGCGTGGCCACGGGATCGCCCGCGGGCGGCAGGACCGTGGTCACCTGCGCGCCCAGCTCGGCCAGCCGGAAGGCGGCCAGCGGACCCGGCAGGTTCAGCGCGATCGTCACCACCGCGACGTCGGCCAGGGGGCCGGGCACGGCGGCGTCGCCCGCCGGGACGCGGGAGGCGCCGTCCCCGGCGCTCATGCCAGCCCCTGACCCGCGGCGGCCCGCTCACGCAGCCAGTCCGACGGGCGGAAGCGCTCGCCGTAGGCGTCCGCGAGCGCGTCGGCGCGGGAGACGAAGTCGGCCAGCCCGCCGGGGCGGTTGGTGGCGAACGTGGCGGGGCCGCCGGTGTGGGGCGGGTAGCCGATGCCCAGGATGCCGCCGATGTCGGCAGACGCGGTGTCCGTCAGGACGCCGGCCTCGAAGCACGCGGCGGTCTCCAGGGCCATGCGGTACAGGAAGCGGTCCTTCAGGTCCTCGTCGGACACGTCCACCTCCGCGGCGAAGTGCTCGCGCAGCCCGGGCCAGAGGTGCTTGGGGCCCTCCGCCGGGTACTCGTAGAACCCGGCGCCGCGGGCGCGGCCCGGGCGGTCGAACTCCTCGACCATGCGGTCCACGATCCGCTCGCCCGGCTGCTCGGCGCGCTCGGTGCCGGCCGCCTCGGCGGCCTTCTCCGCCTCGCGGCGGACGTGCTGGGTGAGGGTGAGCGAGACCTCGTCCAGCATGGCCAGGGGGGCGCCCGGGAAGCCGGCCTGGCGCGCGGTGCGCTCGACGCGCTGCGGGTCCACGCCCTCCTCCACCATGGCGGCGGCCTCGAGCACCAGGGTGCCGAACACGCGGGACGTGTAGAAGCCCCGGCCGTCGTTCACGAGGATCGGGACCTTGCGGATCTGCTGGACCAGGTCGTAGGCGCGCTCCACGGTCTCCTGCGAGGTCTGCTCGCCCCGGATGATCTCGACGAGCTTCATGCGGTCCACCGGGGAGAAGAAGTGCAGGCCCACGAAGTCCGCGGCGCGCTCCCGCGGGCCCTGGAGCTGGGTGATGGGGAGGGTGGAGGTGTTGCTGCAGAGCAGCGTCTGCCGGCCCACCACCTTCTCCACCTCCGCGAACACCTCTGACTTGAGGTCGAAGTCCTCGAACACGGCCTCGATCACGGCGTCCACCCCGGCGATGTCCGCGTAGTCGTCCGTGGTGCGGATGCGGCCCAGCACCTCGTCGGCGGCGGACTGGTCCATCCGGCCGCGGGCCACGGCCTTGCCCACGAGGTCCGCGCAGTGGGCCTTGCCGCGCTCGGCGTTCTCCTTCGAGACGTCCTTGAGCACCACGTCGATGCCGCTCGTGGCGAGGGCGTGGGCGATGCCGGCGCCCATCATGCCGGCGCCGAGCACGGCCGCGGTGGCGATGGTGTGGCGTTCCGAGACGCGCTCGCCCAGACCGGCGCCGGCGCGGATGGCGCCCATCTCCGTGTGGAAGGCCTGCACCATCGCGGTGGAGACCCGGCCGGTCACCAGGCTCGTGAAGTACCGCGTCTCGATCCGGGAGGCGGTGTCGAAGTCCACCTGCGCGCCCTCGACGGCCGCGGACAGGATCGCCCGCGGCGCCGGCAGGTCCGCACCGTGCAGGGTCTTGACCAGGGTGGCGGCGAACGCGGGCAGGCGGGAGGCCAGCTGCGGCTGCTGCGGGGTGCCGCCGGGCAGCCGGAAGCCCTTCCGGTCCCACGGCTTGACGGCGTAGGAGGGGGCGCCGAGCGCCTCGTCGGTCTCCTCGGGGCCGCCCTCGCGGGCCTTCGCCGCCGCGGCGCCCTGCTCCAGGATCCAACGGCGGGCAGCCGGCAGCAGCTCCTCCGGGGAGGAGACGAGCTCGTCGATGACGCCCTTCTCCTTCGCCTGCGCGGGACGGTACTGGGTGCCCTGGAGCAGCCAGTCCATCAGGGCCTTCTCCAGGCCCAGCATCCGCACGAGGCGGGTGATGCCGCCGCCGCCGGGGAGCAGCCCGAGGGTGACCTCGGGCAGGCCCACCTTGATGCGGGGATCGTCCACGGCCACCCGGCGGTGGCACGCGAGGGCGATCTCCAGGCCGCCGCCGAGGGCGGCGCCGTTGATCGCGGCCACCACGGGGCGGCCGAGCTTCTCCAGGCGGCGCAGGAGGGACTTGACGTGCTCGGTCATCGCGAACACGTCCTCGGCGTCCTCGGGCCCGGACGGCCCGAGCTGGTCGAGGTCGCCTCCGGCGAAGAACGTCTTCTTGGCGCTGGTCAGGATGACGCCGGTGATCGACTCGCGCTCCTGCTCGAGCCGCTCCACGGCGGCCCTCATGGACTCCTGCCAGTGGCCGTTCATGGTGTTGACCTTGGCGGTCGGGTCGTCCATGGTCAGGGTGACGACGCCCTCGGCGTCCTGGTCCCAGGTGATCGTGTTCTCGGTCATGTCTGTCGTGTCTCTCTGCCGTGGGGGCGGGCGTCGGGGGGTGGCGCTCAGACGCGCTCGACGATGGTGGCGACGCCCATGCCGGCGCCGATGCACAGGGTCGCGATGCCGGTCTGGAGGTCGCGTCGCTCGAGCTCGTCCACGAGGGTGCCGAGGATCATGGCGCCGGTGGCGCCGAGGGGGTGGCCCATCGCGATTGCGCCGCCGTTGACGTTGGTCTGCTCCTCGCTCCAGCCCAGGTCCCGCATCAGCTGCAGGGGCACGGCCGCGAACGCCTCGTTGATCTCCACGAGGTCGATGTCCGAGGCCGTCATGCCGGCGACGTCGAGGGCCTTGCGGCAGGCCGGCGTCGGGCCGGTGAGCATGATGGTGGGCTCCGAGCCGACGACGGCGGCCGAGACGATGCGCGCGCGGGGGGTCAGGCCGGCCCGCCGTCCCGCCTCCTCCCCGCCGATCAGGGTGAGCGCCGCCCCGTCCACGATGCCGGAGGAGTTGCCCGCGTGGTGGACGTGGTGGATCTCGTCCACGTCCGTGTAGCGGTTCAGGGCGACGGCGTCGAAGCCGGCCTGCTCGCCCATCGCGGCGAACGAGGGGCGCAGCCCGGCGAGGGTCTCGAGGGAGGCGTCCGGACGGATGGTCTCGTCCCGGTCCAGGACGGTCAGCCCGTTCATGTCCGTCACGGGGATGACGGAGCCCTCGAAGCGGCCCTCGGACCAGGCCCGCGCGGCGCGGTGGTGGCTCTGCACCGCGAAGCGGTCCAGGTCCTCGCGGGAGAACCCCTGGCGGGTGGCGATGAGGTCCGCCGAGATCCCCTGCGGCACGAAGTGCAGGTCCAGCGCGGTGGCGGGGTCCATGGCCCACGCACTGCCGTCGGAGCCCATGGGCACGCGGGACATGGCCTCGACTCCGCCGGCGATCAGCATGTCCTCCCAGCCGGAGCGGATGCGGGCCGCGACCTGGTTGACGGCCTCCAGCCCGGAGCCGCAGAACCGGTTCAGCTGCACGCCGGCCACGGACTCCGGCATGCCCGCCTTGAGGGCGGCGACGCGGGCGATGTCCCCGCCCTGGTCGCCGACCGGCGTGACCACGCCGAGCACGACGTCGTCGACCCCGGCGGGGTCCCACTCGGGGTGGCGCTCACGCAGCGCGTCGAAGAGGCCGCCGAGCAGGTCGACCGGCTTGACCTCGTGGAGGGAACCGGAGGGCTTGCCGAGCCCGCGGGGGGTGCGGACGGCGTCGAAGAGGTAGGCGTCCCGGGTCACGGGGATCTCCTTCAGAGGGGTTCGGGGTCTGGGGTTCGGACCGGGCGTCGGCCCGGTGGTCGGATCAGGGGGTCAGGCGGAGGGCGCGCCGGGGCCCTCGCCCTGGGCGAGGGCGTCGGCGTACACCTGGCGCAGGCGCTTCTTGTCGAGCTTGCCGACCGAGGTGCGGTCCAGTTCGTCGACGAAGAGCACGCGGTCCGGGACCTGCCAGGAGGCGAACCGGGCGCCGAGGGCGGCCTTGGCCTGCTCCTCGCTCAGGTCCGCGCCGGCGGTGCGCACCACGAGGGCGATCGGGCGCTCCTGCCACGTCGGGTGCGGCACGCCCACCACGGCGGCCTCGGACACGCCCGGGACCGTGAGGAGGTGGTTCTCGAGGTCGATGCTCGAGATCCACTCGCCGCCGGACTTGACCACGTCCTTCATCCGGTCCGCGATCTTCAGGTAGCCCTCCTCCGAGAGGTGGCCCACGTCACCGGAGCGCCAGTACCCCTCGTCGTCGAACCCCTTCTCGGTGGCCTCGGGGTTCTCGAAGTAGGAGCGGGTGATCCAGGGGCCCCGGATCATGACCTCGCCGACGTTGCGCTCGCCGGGCGGCAGCGGCTGGCCCATCGGGTCGACGACCTTCACGTCCACGCCGGTGACCACGAGGCCCTGGTACCGCTTGAGGTCCCACTGCTCGTCCTCGGAGAGCCGCTCGGCGAGGGCGGGACGCAGTCGGTTCACGGACACGACCGGCGAGGTCTCGGTGGCCCCGTAGGCGTGGATGATCTCGGCGCCCATGAGGCGGTCGAAGCCCTGCATCAGCGCGACGGGCGGCTCGGTGGCGCCGCACAGGAACCGCAGGCCGGGCAGGTGCGGCGTCTCCTCCATCCCCTCCAGGTAGTGGAGCATCGGCAGGAGGATGGCGGGTGCGGCCGGGGCCACGGTGACGGCGTGCTCCACGAGGGACTCCGTCAGCAGGGCGGTGTCCTGCATGGTGAAGCGGCCCGGCAGGACCACTCGGGCGCCGACCGCCACGGAGGCGTAGGGCAGGCCCCAGCACTGGGCGTGGAACATGGGCGTCAGGAGCATGACCGTGTCGTCCATGGTCATGCCGGTGTTCGCGGCGATCGCGAACGCGTGCAGCCAGGTGGCCCGGTGCGAGTAGAAGACACCCTTGGGCCGGCCCGTGGTGCCCGTGGTGTAGCACGCACCGGAGGCGGACCTCTCGTCCATGTCCGGGGCGTCCTCGATCGGTGCGCTCCGCTCGATCAGGTCCTCGTAGGACATCGTGTCCGCCCGCCCGGCCCAGGAGTCGGGCAGCGCACCGTCCGTGGCCACGATCCAGCGGGTGTCCTCCGGCAGGTGGGGCCCCAACGCCTCGGCCAGCGGCAGGAGGGTGGCGTCCACGACGATCGTGCGGGCCCCACTGTGACCGATGACGTAGGCCAGGTCCTGCGGCGCGAGCCGGAGGTTGAGCTGGACCATGGTGGCGCCGGTGAGCGGCACCGCGAAATAGCACTCGAAGTGGCGCAGGTCGTTCCAGAGGAGCAGGCCCACACGGTCCCCCGGCCCCACGCCGAGCGAGGCCAGGCCGGCGGCCACGCGCTGCATCCGCTCCCAGGTCGCCGCGTAGTCGGTGACCTTCCACTCGCCGTCGATGGTGCGGTGGGTGATCGACTGGTCGGGGTAGGTCCGGGCCGCGTCCCGGAACAGGCGTGAGGTGGTGAGCTGTTCGTCATCGCCCATGGTGGAGGGCGTCCCCAGGACGGGTGCGGTGGCGGAGTTCATGGCTATCCTCACGATCGCGGACGCTTGTGGTGGAGATCACACTCTGCGAACGAGTGAATCATTCATTGCACGATCGCACAACTCCTTTCTCCGTCGGTTAGTCTGAGGCGGTGGACACAGCCCGACCCCTGACCCGCGAGGACCTCTCCTCCGCCGCCCGCCTCCGTCTCAGCGCGCTCGAGCTGTACGCCGAACGCGGCGAGCACGCGGCCAGCATCCGCGACGTCGGGCGGCACGCCGGCGTGGCGCCCGGGCTGGTCCGGCACCACTTCGGCAGCAAGGACGGCCTGACGCGCGCCGTGGACGACGACATCATCGACCTCGTCCGCGCGACCCTGGAGGCGGTCCCCCTCGAGGGCACTCCGCTGGAGATCTCCGCCGCCCGCGACGCGGCGTTCCAGGAGCTGCTGCAGGAACGCCCCCTGATCGGCGGCTACCTGGCCCAGGCCCTCACGGCGTCGCGCGCCTCGGGGGAGAGCGTCCTGGACCGGCTGGTGGACCTCTCGGCTGAGCAGACCCGCCAGCTGATCGACCGCGGCCTGGACCCCCGCCGCGGACTGCGCACCTCCGTGTTCACCACCGTGGTCCGGCAGGTGGCGGTGTTCCTGGTGGCGCCCGTGGCCGAGCGCGCGTGGAACCGCCTCGGCCACACGCTCAAGGGGGCGTCGGACGTCGCCCCCATGCCGCCCGTGCGGGTGGTCGTCGGCCCCGCCCCGGAGGAGGACCGCCGCTGAGGCGGGCGCCGCCCCCTAGTCGATCCCGCGGGCCGCGAGCGCGTCGCCGACGTCGTCCGCGTGCTTGAGGGACAGCACCAGCAGCGGCAGCACCCACGCCCACGGGGCCATGCGCACCCCGCGGGCCGCCTGCGCCGCGCGGATCTGCTCCGCGAGCCCCCGCAGGTGCCCAACCGAGGCCAGCACCAGGCCCATGGCCAGCCCCACCCGGTCCGGCCGAACGCCCGCCCGGGCCAGCCTCGGCCCGAGCCACGGGATCCGCGTGACCGGCCCCAGCACGGCCTCGGCGACGCCGGCCATCTCCGCGATCCGCGTCGTGCGAGTGAGCACCTGCGCCGCGAGCACCAGGCCGAGGACCCGTGCGGTGGTGAGCGCCGCCGTCGGGAGGTCGGTGAACAGCCACTGCGCCGCGAACAGCACCGCGTAGAACACCCAGAGCCCGCGCAGGTCGGCGGCCAGCAGTCGCACGCCTCGCCGCAGGCCGAAGCCCAACAGGTACGCCCCCACGCCGACGACGACGGACGCCCCCGCCGTCAGCGCGCTCACCGGGGCGAGGGTCACCACCAGGGCCCAGACCGCCAGCGCGGCGACCTTCGCCCCGGCGGGGCAGCGGTGCAGGGGCGAGTCCCCGGGGACGTGCAGAGAGAGCATCAGGCGAGCTCCCGGGCCACGGCGTCGTCGAGGAAGGCCTCGTAGGCGGCCACCGTCTCGGCGGCCGGGCCGTGGCGCTCGACCCGGCCGGAGTGCACCCACACGGCGGCGTCGCAGGCGCGGGCGAGGTCGAGGTCGTGGGTGACGAGCAGCAGCTGGAACTCCCCTCGCTCCGCCCCGCCGAGCAGGCGGTCGGCCACGATCCGGCGGTGGCGGCCGTCGAGGAGGGAGGTGGGCTCGTCCGCGATCACGAGTCGCGGGGCGCCGACCAGCACGGAGCACATCGCCAGGCGCTGCGCCTGCCCGGAGGAGAGGGAGAGGCAGGGGCGCTCCGCCAGGTCCGTGAGCCGGTGCTCGGCCAGCGCCGCGTCCACGCGCGCGGCGACCTCGGCCCGGGACAGGCGGCGGCCGGCGTCGTCCTTCAGGGCCTTCACGGTGAGCTCCACGTCCTCCCGGACGGTGGGCATGACCATCTGCGCGGCCGGATTGGCGAACACCATGCCCACCGTGCGGCGCAGCGCCTTCACGTCCCGCACCGCGTCCACGCCGTGCACCGCGACCTCGCCGGCGGTGACCTCCGCGAGCCCCGCCACGGCGCGCGCCAGCGTGGACTTGCCGGAGCCGTTCTCCCCGACCACCGCGACGCGCGGGGCCGTCAGATGCAGGTCCACACCGTCCAGGAGGACGGGGCCCCCGGGGGCCGCGACCTGCACGCCGGCCAGGCGCACGGCCGCGTCGTCGTCGTGCGGAGCGCGGGTGGGAGGGGTGCGGCCTGTCATACGACCATCCTTCCGGATCCGGCGGGGACGGGCGGGGATACGGTGTGACCATGGCCACGCACCACGCCCCGAACCTGACCGCGCACGAGGACGACGACGTCTCCTACCGCACCCGCAAGTGGGTCAAGCCCGAGGACCTCAACGCCAACGGGACGCTGTTCGGCGGCTCGCTGCTGCGCTGGATCGACGAGGAGGCGGCGATCTACTCGATCATCCAGCTCGGCAACCCGCGCTCGGTGACCAAGCTGATCTCCGAGATCGAGTTCAGCGCGTCCGCCCGGCAGGGCGACATGATCGAGATGGGCCTGCGCGCCGTGAAGTTCGGCCGCACCTCCCTGACCATGCGCGCCAAGGTCCGCAACATCGTCACGGGGGAGGTCATCCTGACGATCGACAAGATCGTGTTCGTCTCCCTCGACGAAGAGGGCAGGCCACAGCCCCACGGGTACACGGACATCACCTACGACCGGGACCGCCTCCCCCTCGACACCTCCCGCTGAGGCGGGCGGCGTCGGCAGAGCGGGACGGGCCACCGGGGCGGGCATCAGGCGACCTCCAGGACCATCGCCGCGCCCATGCCGCCGCCCACGGCGCACGCGGCCAGTCCGACGGCGCCCGGCGGCTCGGCCTGCAGGCGCCGCACCGCGTGGACCACGGCGACGGCACCCGACGCGCCCCACGGGTGCCCGAGCGCGAGCGCGCCGCCGGCCGCGTTGACGCGCGGGTCGACGCCCCAGGGGTCGTGTGCGGTGGCGGGGCCCGAGGCGCCCGGGGCTGAGGTGCCGGAGACGCCGGTGAGGCCGAGGTCGTCCAGGGCGGCCAGGACCTGGGCGGCGTAGGCCTCCACCAGCTCGACGACGGCCACCCCCTCCAGCGTGCGGCCCGCGGCGTCCAGCGCGTCGCGGACGGCGCTCACGAGCCCGAGCCCGGGCAGGGCCGGGTCCACCCCGGTGAGGGACCAGGAGAGGACCCGGCAGGGGCGGAGGACGTCCACACCGCGCACGGAAGCGGTCGACACGCCGTCCGTTTCACGCACGACAGCGCTGTGGGGGGTGACGAGCACGGCGGCAGCGCCGTCGGCGATGCGCGCGGCCGTCGCCCCGGTGACCGCCGTGGCCGAGTCCGCGCCGGGCGTCACGGCCCGGAACCGGGCGAGGGCGGCGGCGGCGAGGCGGCGGGGGCCGTCGTCGTCGGGCAGGCGGAGGCCCCCGGCCAGGGCGAGCACGTGCGAGCGGGCCGCGAACGACTCCTGGCGGGCCCGGCCGATGCCCCGCGCAGCGGCGAGGGCATCGGCGGCGGCCGTCATCCCGGGGTCGTCCCAGCCGGCCGGGACCATGGGCGCCTGCGCATAGGAGACGCCGTCGATCGAGCGCTCGGGAGCCGTGCTCGGCGACTCGACGCCGCCGCCCACACACGCCCGGCCCGTCGCGACGGCGTGCCCGGCCGCCTGCGCGACCGCCACCAGCCCCGCCCCGCACTGCGCGTCCACGGTCCAGCCGGGCGTGGCCACGCCCAGCCCCGCGGCCAGCGCGGCGATCCGCGCCACGTTGCCCCCGGGGCCCGCCCCGTTGCCGAGCACGACGGCGGCCGGGTGCGTCCCGGCGGCGACCTCGCCCACCGGGCCGGCGGCCAGCTCGCCGGCGCCCAGGTGCGCCTGCGCGCGGGAGCGGGCCGTGACGGGCGTGCGGGAGACGGCCGTGATCCACACGGGCGCGGCATCCAGGCCGACGGCGCTCATGGGCGCAGCTCCGGGGGTGTGACGCGGCGGATCTTGCCGCTGCCGGTGCGCTCCAGCCGGCCCACGGCCACCCAACGGCGGGGCCGGGCGGCCGGGGAGAGCCGGGCGCGGGCGGCCGCCTGCAGCGCGGCCAGGGCGTCCTCCGGGGCCACCCCGGGCGCGGGCTCCACGGCGGCGGCGACCCGCTGGCCCAGCCGCGGGTCCGGCACCCCGAGCACCAGCACCCCGGCGGCCACCGGGCGGCCGTCGGCGCCGGCGACGGCGGCCAGCTCGGCCTCCACGTCCGCGGCGGAGACGGTCGCGCCGGCGGTGAGGACGACCTCGTCGGCGCGGCCGTGCACGGTGAGGATCCCGGCGGCGGGATCCCAGGTGACGCGGTCGCCCGTGGTGAGCCGTCCCTCCGCGTCCCAGCGCGGGGCGCCGGAGGCGAGGCGCGAGTCGTCCGGGACCGCCAGCTGCGGGGAGGCCACGCGCAGGACGCCGGTGCGCGGACCGTCGGCGTCGGCGAGGACGTCCGGCTCCGCCACCTCCAGCTCCACCCCGGGCAGCGGGCGCAGCCCGGACCCGTCCAGGTCCACGGCCACGAAGCTGGCCTCGGCCGCGCCGTAGTAGTGGACCGTCCGCAGCCCGTGGGCGGCGGCGCGCTCGCGGGCGCCGGCCGGGAGCCGGTCCCCGCCGACGAGGGCCACGCGCAGGGTGGAGGGGGCGCCGTCGTCGAGCAGGTCCAGGGCGTCCGTGAGCTGGGAGGGGGTCGCGTTGAGAGCGGCCGGTCCGGTGAGGTCCGCCGCGGTCAGGCGCGCGTGCGGGGACACCGCCAGGCGATGTCCCGTGGCCGCGCACCAGGCGGTGGCGTGCAGGGCCATGGAGGAGACGGGGTGGACGGCCGTCAGCATGGCCTCGCCGGGGGCCAGGCCCAGCCACGCGGCGACGTGGGGGTGGCCGGCCCGCCAGGAGTCGTCCGTGCGCAGCACCACGCGGGGGCGGGACGTGGACCCCGAGGTGAAGGCCGCCCAGCCGACGCGGGCGGCGAGGTCCGGGTCCCGCGCGGCGAGCCGGTGCAGCTGGACGACGGCGTGCTCCCGCTGGGCCGCCCGGAGGTCGGCGGGCCAGCGTTCGTCCCCCACCACCGGGACCCCGCCGCGGGCGCGGACGGCCACCGCCTCGGCGAGCACCGCGGCGTGGTCCGCATCCGCCAGGAAGGCCAGGCGGGCGGCGGGGTCGGCGACGGGGGCGAGGGGGCTCACGCGAAGGCCCGCGGGTACGCCTTCCAGAGTCCGGCGGCCAGCAGCGCCGCGACCACGGCCTTGAGCAGGTCGCCGGGGATGAACGCGAGGGAGCCGATCGCGGCCTTGTCCAGCGGGACGCCGCCGAAGAGGTTCATGCCGGGGATGCCGAACAGGTAGATGACGGCGATGCCGCCGACCACGCAGGCCGTGAGGGCCGCGGCGACCAGCCCGCCGGTGTTCCGGCCGTCGCGGCGGCCGCGGAGGTAGAGGTGGAACAGCAGGCCGACGACGAACGCGCCCGGGATCCAACCCCAGAGGAAGCCCGCGGAGGGGCCCACGAACACGGCGGCGCCGCCGCGGCCGCCGGCCAGCAGCGGCAGGCCCAGGGCGACCAGCAGATGGAACAGCGCGAGGGACGCCGCGCCCCGCCAGGCCCCGAGCACCAGGCCGGCGAGCATGACGCCGAGCGTCTGCAGGGTGATGGGCGTGGGGATGCCGGGGACCGGGATGCCGGGCATGGCACCGAGGACGGCGATGAGCGCGGCCATCACGGCGATGCGGGCCAGGTCGGCCCCGGGGGAACGGCGCGGGCGGCGGGTGGCCGGCGCGTCGACGACGGCGGTCTGCGGCGCGGAGTGGGAGGTCATGGTGCTCCTGGGTGCGATGCGGGTGCGAGGGCTCCTGAACACCGTTCAGGAGAGTGTCAGCAGACTACACGCGCGCCCCGCCCTCCCCGTCTTCGCGCACGAGACGAACGCCCCTCCTCACACTTTCGTGCGCGAAACGCACGGCGTGTCCCCCGGTGTCGTGCGAGACCCGGCGGCCCGTCGTCGCCGCCGGCCGACGGCCTTGCCCCTCTGCCCGATCCGTGACATGGTTCACACCATGATGTCCCAGCGGTGACCCCCACGCCTCGCGCCCGCGCGCGAGCCCTCCCCGCCGACGCCCGTCGTGAGCCACGCCCGACGTCGTGC
>NZ_JAKRNH010000119.1:0-7077 GCF_022346985.1 Micrococcus sp. ACRRV | reverse complement strand
GCCCCCAAGGGCGCGCCCAAGCCCGGTCCCCGCGGCTGACCACGGCCCGGCGCCTCGCGCGTCGGGCATCCAGACCCCTCCGTCCCGCCTGGGACGGAAGACCACAGCACTGGCACTGCGTCTCTGACGCGGACGCCAGCTGACGACGAAGGAGAACGGCTGCCATGCCGAAGATGAAGACCCACAGCGGCGCCAAGAAGCGCTTCCGCGTGACCGGCTCCGGCAAGATCATGCGCCAGCAGGCCAACCGCCGCCACTACCTGGAGCACAAGTCCTCGCGCCTGACCCGCCGCCTCGCCGGCGACAAGGTCGTCTCCAAGGGCAGCATCAAGCAGATCAAGCGGATGCTCGGCATCTGACCACCCTCCGGCCCACCGGCCGGTCCCTCACCTCTTCCCGGAGCGGTGCGCCCTGCACCCCGGGACCGACAGACAGGAGCACACACGTGGCACGTGTGAAGCGGGCGGTCAACGCCCACAAGAAGCGTCGTACCGCCCTGAATCGCGCCTCGGGCTACCGTGGTCAGCGTTCCCGCCTCTACCGCAAGGCGAAGGAGCAGCTGCTCCACTCGTTCACCTACAACTACCAGCACCGCCACAAGCGCAAGGGCGACTTCCGTCGTCTGTGGATCACCCGCATCAACGCGGCCGCCCGCGCCAACGGCATGACCTACAACCGCTTCATGCAGGGCCTCAAGCTGGCCGGCATCGAGGTGGACCGCCGCATGCTGGCCGAGATCGCCGTGTCGGACGCCGCCACCTTCACCGCGCTCGTCGAGACCGCCCGCACGGCGCTCCCGGCCGACGTGAACGCCCCGGCCGCCTCCCGCTGAGCCGTGGCCGGCGCGTCAGCGCCGTGACCGACAGGGGCGGGCCCGTCTACCGGGCCCGCCCCTTCGTCGTCCCCGCACATCCCCAGGAACAGGAGACCCCCGCATGTCCCGCGCCCCGCAGCCCGACGACGAGCTCATGCAGAACCCCCGCGCCGAGCGGGTGCGTGCCGTGGCGGCCCTGGCCGGACGCGCCGCCCGTCGGCGCAGCGGCACGTTCGTGGTCGAGGGCCCCCAGTCCTGCCGGGAAGCGCTGCGCGCGCACCTCGGGGAGGGGCCGGAGCGGACCCGCGCCCAGTGGCGCCCCGGCGCCGTGCTCACCCAGCTGTTCGTCGCCCCGGACCTCTTCGCCCGCGATCCCGGGCTCGGCGACCTCGTGGCGCGCCTCCACGACCTCACGGGGCCGGACCGTGTCCTGGTCCGGGAGGCCACGGACGAGGTCCTCACCGCCATGTCCGACGCGGTCACGGCGCAGGGGATCGTCGCGGTGGCCCGCATCCCGCAGCCGCTCACGGCGGAGGACGCGTGGTCCGACGCGCGGCTCGCCGCCGTCCTGTGTCGGGTGCAGGACCCGGGCAACGCAGGGACGATCGTGCGCGCGGCCGACGCCGCCGGCGCCGACCTCGTGGCGTTCACCGCCGGTTCGGTGGACCCGTTCGGTCCCAAGGCGGTCCGCTCCACGGCGGGGTCGCTCTTCCACGTCCCCCTCGTCGTCGGGACGGAGGCGGACGCCGCCGCCGACGCCGCCCGGGCCGCCGGCATGCAGGTCTGGGCCGCCGACGGCTACGGGGCGGATCGGCTGGACGCCCTGGAGCAGGACGTGCTCGGGGCACCGACGGCCTGGCTGCTGGGCAACGAGGCCCAGGGCCTGTCCGCCGCCGAGCTGGAGCTGGCCGACCGCCGGGTCGCGGTGCCGCTCTACGGGGCGGCGGAGTCCCTCAATGTGGCCACCGCCGCCACGGTCTGCCTGTACGCCTCCGCCATGGCGGCCCCGCACGCCTGACGCGCCCGTCCGCCGCACCGACGCGGCCACCCGGCGGGACGAGAACGGGGGCGTGGGCCGGAGATCCGGCCCACGCCCCCGTTCGGTGCGTGGCGAGCCCGTGGGCTGAGCGCGTCAGATGGTCAGACGCGGGTGCCGCGGCCCATGCGGCCGGCGATGGCCTGCCAGATGAACGCGACGATCACGCCGCCGATGATGGCCCAGAACCAGGTGGCCAGGTCGAAGAAGCCGTCGTTGGTGGACGCACCGAAGAGGGTGCGGCCCAGCCAGCCGCCCAGCAGGGCGCCCAGGACGCCGGTGATGAGGGCGCCCAGCCAGCCGGAGCCCTGGTGGCCCGGAAGGATGAGACGAGCGATGGCGCCGGCGATGAGGCCGAGGATGATCCACGCGAGGAAGCCCATGATGAATGTCCTTTCTGGACGTCTATAGCTGTACGTGGAGACACGTTAGCCCACGCCCGGGGGTCGCCCTCCACCCCTCATCGACTGCGAATGCGCTGTGCATCCATGGTCGGCGGGCTATGCCCCAGGCGGCGCCGACGCGGGGCGGCGCAGCAGCGCCACCGACATCAGCAGCCCGACGAGGGCGATGCCCGCGCCGATCAGCGAGGGCATCCGGAGGGAGGCGCCCGCCCCGACGGCCGCCGCGCCCACCCACGCGCCCATCGCGTTCGCCATGTTGAGGGCCGAGTGGTTCAGCGAGCCGGACAGCTGCGGCGCCGTCGGGGCGGCGTCCACGAGGAGCACCTGGAGGGCCGGTGCGATGCCGGAGCCGGAGAGGGCCACGACCAGCAGGCTCACCAGCAGCGCCGGCCACCAGGGGGCGGTCAGGGAGACGGCCAGCAGGCCCAGCGCGCTCACGCCGAACGACCAGCGCAGGGTCCGGATCGGGTCGCGGTCCGTCAGGGCGCCGGAGACGAGGGTGCCGATCACCATGCCCACGCCGTAGAGGGCCAGGACCGCGGGCACCCAGCGCGGGTGCAGGCCGGAGACCTCGGTGAGCAGGGGTGCGATGTAGGTGTAGAGGCAGAACATGCCCGCGAAGCCGACGACCCCGATGGCCACCGTCGCCCACAGCCGCCCCGAGGCCAGCCCGCGGATCTCGGCGGCGACGGACGCGCCCGCCGGGGCCGGCACCCGGGGGACGAGGAGGGCGGTGGCGGCGATGCATCCCAGGGCGCACGCCGCGACGACGGCGAACATCCACCTCCAGCCGGCCGCCTGGCCGAGGGCGGTGGCGGCGGGCACGCCGACGACGTTGGCCACCGAGAGGCCCGCCATGACCCAGCCGATCGCCTGGCCCCGACGCGCGGGGCCCGCGAGGTCCGCGGCGGCGAGGGCCGCCGCGGAGAAGAAGGCGCCGTGGGGCAGGCCGGAGACGAACCGGGCCGCCATGAGCGCACCCAGGCTCGGGGCCAGCAAAGAGGCGAGGTGCCCCACCACGAACAGGCCCATGAGGAGGATGCTGGAGAGTTTGCGGTCCATGCGCGCCAGCGCCGCCGCCAGCACCGGCGCACCCACCACCACGCCCAGGGCGTACATGGAGATCAGGACGCCCCCGGTCTCCAGGCCCACACCGAGGTCGGTCACGGCCTCGGGCAGCAGGCCCATCATCGTGAACTCCGTGGTCCCGATCGCGAAGCTGCCCAGGGCCAGGGCGAGGATCGCCGGCAGCAGGCGCACGCGCCGCGGGCTCAGGAGGTCGTCGGGCGAGGCGGGACGAGGGGAGGGGGCGGCGGCGCCGTGATGCGGTCTCGGGATCGGGTGCGGAGCGGGGTTCTGGGGCACCGGCCCAGCCTACGGACGGCGGCGCAGACGAGGCGGCCCCGCCGCTACTCTGGCGGCATGAGTCCCGCCACACCGCAGACCCCTCCCGTGCCGTCCGCGCCGCGCCCCGTGGTGGGGGTCGCCCTGGTCGACGACGCCGCACGCCCCACCGCGCTGCTGGCCGCGCGGCGCAGTGCCCCGGCATCCCTGGCCGGGCTCTGGGAGTTCCCGGGCGGCAAGGTGGAGCCGGAGGAGGGGGCCGATGCCGCGCTGCACCGCGAGCTCGTCGAGGAGCTGGGCGTGCGGGTGCGCCTGGGCACCGAGGTGGCGGCCCCCGAGGGCCCAGGCTGGGAGCTGGCGAACGGGGCCCGGATGCGCGTGTGGTTCGGCGTGCTCCGGGAGGACTCGGGCGCCCCCGCCGCGCTGCAGGACCACGATCGCCTGGAGTGGACGCCGCTCACGGCCGAGGCCCTGCACGCGCTGGACTGGATCCCTGCTGACCGGCCGATCGTCGACGCGCTGTTGGCGGCGGTCGAGGCCGGCCGACTCGGGCTCTGAGCCGGGCCGGTCGGTCCGGCGGTCAGAACAGCGTCGGCTGCGCGATGACGGGCCGGACGGCGTCCGCGGCCGTGTCCGCCTGCTCGGCGCCGGTCGTGCCGGCCGGGGCGGAGAGGGGTGCCGAGGCGCCCCCTCGCGGGCCGGGCCCGTCCTCCCGGGTGATCGTGTGGGCGCCTCCGTGGCGCAGTCCGTGGCGCGCCGCAGCCTCCCGTGCGGCCTGGGAGACCACCCGGCGGTACGCCTGCGGCGCGTAGGCGGAGCGGGCGTACATGCGCCGGTAGTCCGCAGCGAGGTGGGGGTGCTCCCGGTCGATCCAGCCCAGGAACCACTCCCGGGCGCCGGGGCGCAGGTGCAGGGTCCCGGCCAGGACGCTGTGCGCTCCGGCGTCCGCGAGGGCGGCCATGAGCCGGTCCAGCTGGCGGTCCGAGTCCGTCAGCCAGGGCAGCAGGGGCATGGCCATGACGGAGACCTCCACCCCGGCCTCGGCCAGACGGCTGATCAGCCGCAGGCGGGCCGCGGGGGAGGGCGTGCCCGGCTCCACCGCGGCCGCCAGGGAGGGGTCGAGGAGGGCCAGGGACAGCCCGACCTGCACGGACGTCTGTGCGGCGGCCGCCTGCAGGGCGGGCGCGTCCCGCCCCAGCAGCGTGCCCTTGGTGAGGATGGAGAACGGGGTCCCCGTGTCCGCCAGGGCGGTGATGATGCCGGGCATGAGCCGGTAGCGGCCCTCGGCGCGCTGGTAGGGGTCCGTGTTGGTGCCCAGGGCCACCGGCTCACGCGTCCAGCCGGGACGGGAGAGCTCCGCGCGCAGGACCTCCGGGGCGTTCGTCTTGACCACGATCTGCCGGTCGAAGTCCTCGCCGGGCCCGAGGTCCAGGTAGCGGTGGGTGCCGCGGGCGTAGCAGTAGACGCAGGCGTGGGTGCATCCGCGGTAGGGGTTCACGGTCCATCGGAAGGGCATGGCCGAGGAGGCGGGCACCTTGTTCAGCGCGCTGCGCGCCAGCACCTCATGGAAGGTCACGCCGGCGAACTCCGGCGGGGACACGATCCGCTGCAGGCCCGGGAGCGGCAGCGTCGCGGGCGAGCCGGCCGGTGTGCCGGCCCCCGGCCGCTGAGCTCCGCCCCCGGTCCGCAGGGTCTGCGCTTCCCATCGCATGACTCCATTAGAACACATGTTCGAATCGCGTGACAACGGCCGGAGTCGGCACGGCCTTCCCGTAGCCTGGCGCGCATGACCGACCCCGTCCGCGTCCTCCTCACCGGCTTCGAGCCCTTCGGCGGCGACGACCACAACCCCTCCATCGAAGCGGCCCGTGCGGCCGCCGCGGCCCTGACCGCGGACGGGACCCCCGCCGTCGCCGTGGAGCTGCCCTGCGTGTTCGCCGCGGCCGGGCCCGCGCTGGCCGCCGCGCTCGAGGCGCACCGACCGGAGATCGCGGTCGCCGTCGGGCTCGCCGGGGGGACGGCCGCCGTGCGGGTGGAGCGCGTGGCCGTGAACCTGCAGGACGCCCGGATCCCGGACAACGCGGGGGACCGGCCCGCGGACCGCCCCGTCCGCTCCGGCGGTCCCGCCGCGCACTTCGCCACCCTTCCGGTCAAACGCGCCGTCGCCGCCGTGCGCGAGGCCGGTGTCCCCGCCGAGCCCTCCCTCTCGGCCGGGTCCTTCGTGTGCAACCACGTCATGTACTCGCTGCTCGACGCCCCGGCCCCGGCCCGCGCGGCCGGCTTCGTCCACGTCCCGTGGAGCCGCGAGCACGCGCCGACGCCGGAGACCCCGGCTCTGCCGGCGGCGGACCTGGCCCGCGCCGTCGCAGCGGTCGCCCGGGCGACCCTGGTCGAGGGCCCGGACCTCGACGTCCCCGGGGGTGCCCTGCACTGACGTGGGCCGGACCCGCCGTGCGGCAGCCGGCGCGGCTCAGGCGCGGCGGGCGTCGCGGAGGTCCCCGGCGGCCGGCTTGAGCGCGCCCTGGCCGGGGCCGCGCCGCACCGCCGCCTGGACGTATCCGCCGCGCTTCAGTCCCGCGCCCCGCTCGAACGGGTTGCGCGACGCCGGGTCGCCCGTGCGCCAGCTCGACCACGCCGCCGACATCCCGTACAGCGGCACGAAGGGCAGCCCCAGGCACGCCGCGTACTGGGCGGCGTGCGCTCCCTCGTGCCGCCACAGCCGCTCCGTCATCTCCAGCCCGGGCCGGGTGAACACGACGTCCCCCGCCGTGAACGCCGCCCCGCCCGGGAACCGGTGCCGCCAGCCCTCCGCGTGGAGCAGCCCGTCCGGCCCCGGGCGCAGGGGGCAGCCCGCGAGGACGGCGCCCACCACACCGAGGGGCGTCGAGAGGTTCAGCAGGTTCCACAGGCCCCGCAGCCGCGCGGCGCCCCGCGGCCGAGTCGGGCGCGCGGGGGCGGCGCTCACGCGTCCACCGCGAAGTACAGGCGGGCGTGTCGGGAGCAGCCCGGGTTGAAGCCGGCTCCGCAGGCCGGACAGTGCGGATCCGCGTGGGCCATGGCGGCGCGGTACGCGGGCACATCCATCTCGTGCCGGCAGACCCCGCACAGCACGCTCGGGAGGCCGAACGCCTCGCGGGGGAGCGGGCGGCCCGGATGGCCGGCCAGCTCGTCGTGGCACTCGCGGCAGCACCAGTACTCCGGGCAGCAGTCCAGGCGCAGGGCGACGACGTCGCGCTCGGTCCGGTAGTGGGCGCAGCGGGTCTGCGGGTCGGCGTCGACGCCCCGGACGGCGGGGCCGGGGTCTGCGGGCGTCACCATGGCGCCAGACTAGGGGAGCGCGTCCGGCGCGGCCACTAGATGTACTGACCGGGGACGTTGATCGAGTCCGCTGCATGTGAGGCGTCGAGCTTCCCAAGGAGTGCCTCCAGCGCTGTCAGCTCGTCGGGGGTCAGGGCGTGGAAGAAGGCGTTGCGTCCCTG
>NZ_JAKRNH010000118.1:0-7113 GCF_022346985.1 Micrococcus sp. ACRRV | reverse complement strand
GCCCCCCGCCCCGCCCGCCGCCCCGCGCTGCTGCCGGCGGGCCTGAGCCTGCCCGCTCCGCTCCTCCCGGACCTGCGCCGAGTCGGCCGGCGTCGTCCGGGCTCTGACCGGGGAGAGCCCGCCCACGTCGGTCCGGACCCCGACGCCCGACTGCGCCGCGCCGTGGCCGAGGCCCAGGCCCGCGCGGACCCCCATGCGCCCCCGCCACTGCGCGAGACCGTGGGCCGTGCGCTCGCGGACCTCGCGGCCGAGGACGGGGACACGCCGCCGTCGGGATGTCCCCGGCCCGCGGGCCTGCGTGACCCGGACGCGGTGCTGGAGGAGCTCGTGGGCTTCGGTCCGCTGGCTCCGTGGGTGCGCCGGACCGGGGTCACGGACGTGCTGGTCGACGCCGCCGGCAGCGTGTGGACGGACGGCGTCGAGGGGTTGGTCCGCCGCCCGCTGATCCTGCCGGAGCCGACGGCCCGCGCCCTCGCGGTGCGGCTCATCGGGCTGGCCGGCCGTCGCCTGGACCCCGCGTGCCCCGTGGCCGACGCGCGCGTGGACGGGGTGCGCGTGCACGCGGTCCTGCCGCCCGTCAGCGGCGGCGGCACCGTCCTGAGCCTGCGCGTGCCCGCCGCCGAGCCGCCGTCGCTCGACGCCCTCGCCGCCGACTGGCCGGACGGGGAGAGGTGGCGGGACGCCGTCGTCGCCCTGGTGCGCGGGCGGGCGAGCGTGCTGGTCAGCGGGGCCACCGGCACCGGCAAGACGACCCTCCTGGCCGCCGCGCTCGGCCTGGCGGGTGCGGACGAGCGGGTCGTGCTCGTCGAGGACACCGCCGAGGCCGCCCCGGCGCATCCCCACGTGATCTCCCTGCAGGCCCGTGCCCCCACCGCGGACGGCGCCGGGGAGGTCACGCTCGCCGAGCTGATCCGGCAGGCCCTGCGCATGCGCCCCGACCGTCTGGTGGTGGGCGAGTGCCGCGGCCCCGAGGTCGCGGACCTGCTCACCGCCCTCAACACGGGACACCAGGGCGCGTGGGGCACCCTGCACGCCAACGCCGCCGCCGACGTCCCCGCGCGCCTGGCCGCGATGGGCGCCCTGGCCGGGTGGTCCGCCTCCGCGGTGGCCGCGCAGGCACGCGCCGGCGTGGACGCCGTCCTCCACGTGCGCCGGGACGGCCGCGGCCGCCACCCCGTGGAGCTGGCCGTGCCGGCGCCCGCCGCCCATCCCGACGCGCCGCTCAGTGTGCTCCCCGCCCTGACCTGGGACGGCGGCGGCACCGGCGCGGGCCCGGGCCTCGAGGTCCTCGAGGCCCGCCTGTCCGGCCGGGGGCACGGGTGATCGCCCTGCCCGGCAGGGCGGAGGAGCGCGCCGAGGAACGGGCCCAGGAGGTCGTCGAGGCGCTGCGCCGCTGGGCCGGGCTCACGGCGGCCGGGATGACGCCGGCCGAGGCGTGGACGGCGGTCGCCCAGGCGTCCTCCCCGTGCGGGCGCCCGACGCCGGGATGCTGCCCGCGCCACGAGGCCCTGCGCCGCGCGGCCCTCGCCCGATGGGGCGGGCCCGGCCGTGGCGCGGAGGGCGGTCAGCCGCGGCCCGGGGAGCGCTCGCCGTGGGACCTGGCGGACGCGGCGCTCGCGGCCGCCGCCCGGGCGGGCGCGTCGCCCTCCCGGACGGCGGCCCGGCTCGCCGACGCCCTGGAGGCCGACGTGGACGCCTCCCGGGCCCGCCGCACGGCCGCCGCCGGCCCCCGGGCGACCGCGCGTCTGCTGTCCTGGCTCCCGGTCGGCGGGCTCGGCCTGGCCTGGCTGCTGGGCATGGGACCGGCCGACCTGCTCGCCACCGGGTTCGGCTGGGTGCTGCTGGTGCTCGGCGGCGTCCTCACCGCAGCGGGCCGGGCCTGGACCCGGCTCGCGCTGCGCCGCGGTGCCCGGCCGCTCGGGGAGGCGAGCCCGGGCGTCGTCGTGGACGTGGCCGCTGTGCTGCTGGGCGCGGGCCGCTCCCTGCCGGCCGCCCTCGACGACGTCTCCGCGCACCTGCCGGGCGCCGCCGATCTGCGGGTGGTGGCCGTGCTGCTGCGCTGGGGCGCGGACTGGGACGAGGCCTGGGCCCCGGTGACGGAGGAGCCGCGGTGGGCGGCCCTGGGGGAGCGCCTGCGGCCCCTGCACCGCACCGGCATGGCCGGGGAGGCGGTGCTGCACCAGACGGCCGCGGCCCTCCGGCAGGAGACCCGGCGCGCCGACGAGCGCGGCGCCGAGGAGCTGGCCGTGCGGTTGGTCGTGCCGCTGGGTCTGTGCCAGCTGCCGGCGTTCGTCTGCTGGGGCGTTGCGCCGATGGCGCTGGCGCTGCTGGGTGCCCGGTGAACGGCGGCCCCACGCGGGCGGGCAGGGACGAGGCCGATCGTTCCTGCACAGGTCGCCGCACCCCGGAGCGCCGTCCACGGATCCGGGGCGGGGCCGCGCACCGGCCGGGACCGGCGCCGCAGGCTGGAGGAGGCGGCCCACCCGGGACGCCACCAGCAGGACCCGCACACCGACGGCCCGGCGAACGGCGCCGGACCACCCCAGGAGGGAACACCATGACCCACAACTCCACCGCCCTGACCGAGACCCTCGTGCCGCTCGTCGGCCCGCAGCGCGCCGCCGCCCTCGCCACCTGGGCGGAGGACGAGACCGGCGCCCAGACCGCCGAGTACGGCATCCTCACGCTCGCCGCGGTCGGCTTCGCCGGCGTGCTGGCCGTCGTCCTCACCAGCCCCGAGGTGCGCGAGCTGCTCGTGGACCTCGTCTCCCAGGCCCTGCAGCGTGGCTGACCTCCCCGCGGAGGCCCCCCGGCCCGGGCGCCTCCGCGGCGCCCGGGCCGGGGCGTCGGGGACGGTGGCATTCCGGGACGCCGAGCGCGGGGAGGCGGAGCGCGGCGCCGTGACGGCCGAGTACGCGGTGCTGCTGCCGGCCGCGGTGGCCGTGCTGGTGGCGGTCCTGCTGGCCGGCGTCACCGCCGTCCACCAGGTCCGTGCCCAGGACGCCGCCGCCTCCGCCGCCCGGATCCTGGCCCGCGGGGACGCCGAGTCCCTCGCCCGGGATGCCGTGGGCCGCATGGCCGGGGGAGACGCCGCCCTCGAGGCCCGCATGGCCGAGGGCTGGGTGACCGTCACGGTCACCCGCCCCGGCCCGGGACCGCTGGCCGCCGTGACCCTCAGCGCCGAGGCCGTCGCGCCCGTGCAGGCGACGTCGCCGACGCCACCGGGGCGGACGCCGGGGATCACCGCCCCCACCGGGGAGGCGGCGCCGTGAGCGGCACCGCGACCGCTCTCGGCACAGCGCTCCTCGGGGCGGGGCTGCTCACGGGGGTGCTGGCCGTCGGCCACGCGTCGGCCACCGCCGCCCGGGCCTCGGGCGCCGCCGACCTCGCGGCGCTGGCCGCCTCCGACGCCCGGCGCGGCCTCGGTGCGGTCCCGGACGCCGGGGTCCTCGAGCCGTGCCCGCTGGCAGAGGAGAGCGCGCGGCGCAACGGCGCGGAGGTCACCGAGTGCGTGCTCCTGCCGGACGGCTCCGTGCGCGTGGCCGTCGTCATCGCGGCGGGCCCGCTGCCGGCGAGCACCGCCGTCGCCGTGGCCGGGCCCCCGGTGGGGCCGCGCGGCCCGGTTGCCGGCCCGGGCCGCGACGATGCCCCGGAGGACGCGCCGGACACCCCCGGCGCACCGCCCGAGGCGGCTACGCCGTGACGTCCGTCAGGTGCGCGGGGACCTCGATGAGGCCGTCGAAGCGCTCGGCCAGGAACCGCAGCACGGTCAGCGCCCCGGCCTTGTCCAGGGGGCTGTTCCGGTTGCCGCACTTGGGCGACTGCACGCAGGACGGACAGCCCTCCTCACACTCGCACGCGGCGATCGCCCCGGCCGTGGCCTCCACCCAGCGGCGAGCCTGGGCGAAGCCGCGCTCGGCGAACCCGGCCCCGCCCGGGCGCCCGTCGTACACGAACACCGTGGGCACCCCGGTGTCCGGGTGCAGCACCATCGAGACGCCGCCGATGTCCCAGCGGTCGTTCGAGGCGACCAGCGGCATCATGCCGATCATCGCGTGCTCCGCGGCGTGCAGGGCGCCGGGCAGCCGGTCCATGGTGAGCCCCGCGGCCACGAGCTCCTCGGAGGCGGCCTGGAACCACACGGCGGACGTGAACAGGTCCCGGGCGGGCAGGTCCAAGGGCTCCTCACCGAGCACCTCCCCGGAGAGCAGCGCCTTGCGCTGGAAGGAGATCACCTGCGTGGTCACCTGCACGTCGCCCAGGCACCAGCGCAGGGAGGACCCGGCGGCGTCGAGGCGCCGGTGCACGGCCACGATCTCGATCTCCGTGACGTCCCGGGCCTGCGTCGTGAAGTCCGGCCACGCCCGCTGCACGAGCACCGCGTGCGCGTCCTCGTCGAGGTCCTCCACCAGGAAGGTGCGGTCCTGATGCACGTACACCGCGCCCGGATGCGCCTGGTAGTGGGTCTGCGGGGAGTCCATGGTGCCCAGCAGCGCGCCCGACTCGACGTCGATGATGTCCATGGGCCCGCCGCCGTCGTCGCGCAGGGAGACCAGGGACGCCGCGTGCTCCGTGTGCGTCCAGAACCAGCCCGCCGGCCGCCGCCGCAGCAGCCCCTGCTCGACGAGGACGTCCAGCAGCTCCCGCACCCGCTCCGGGCCGCCGAACCAGGGCAGGTCCTCGGGGCGCAGCGGCAGCTCCGCGGCGGCCGCGCACAGCTGCGGTCCCAGCAGGTGCGGGTTCGCGGGGTCCAGCACCGTGTCCTCCACGCCCAGGTCGAACACCGCCCCCGGGTGCTCCACCACGAACGTGTCCAGGGGGTCGTCGGAGGCCACGAAGAACGCCAGCGCGTCCTGGCCGCCGCGCCCGGCCCGGCCGATCTGCTGGAAGAACGACGCGCGGGTCCCCGGCCAGCCCGCCACCACCACGGCGTCCAGGCCCGCCACGTCGATGCCCATCTCCAGGGCGGGGGTGGAGGCCATGCCCAGCAGCCGCCCGGAGCGCAGGGCCTCCTCCAGGGCGCGCCGCTCCTCCGGAAGGTAGCCGGAGCGGTAGGCCGCGATGCGCGAGCCCAGCCCGGCCTCGACCTCCTCGAGCTGGCGCTTGGCGGCGCCGGCGATGGTCTCCGCGCCGCGCCGGGACTTGATGAACGCGAGCGTCCGGACCTGCTGCAGGGCCAGGTCCGTGAGCAGGTCGGCCGCGGTGGCGGTGGCGGAGCGGCGCACCGGCGCCCCGTTCTCCCCGCGACGGTCCGTCAGCTCCGGTTCCCAGAACGCGACGTGCACCGCACCGTGGGGAGAGGCGTCCTCCGTCACGGCCTCCACCTCCCCGGGGGCGGCGCCGATGAGCGTGGCGAGGTGCTCGGCCGGGGCCGCGGAGGTCGCCGTGGCGCCGATGAACACGGTCTCCGGCCGCTCACCCCGGTAGTGGGCCACCACACGGCGCAGCCGGCGCAGCAGGATCCCCACCTGCGAGCCGAACACACCGCGGTAGGTGTGGGACTCGTCCAGCACCACGTAGGCGAGGTTGCGGAAGAACACGGCCCACCGCTCGTGGTGGGGCAGGATCCCCACGTGCAGCATGTCCGGGTTGGTCAGCAGCACGTTCGCGTGCTCGCGGGCCCAGATCCGGTCCTGGGGGGCGGTGTCGCCGTCGTAGGGCGCGGCGCGCAGCCAGGCGGCGCCGTCCCGCTCCAGGGCACGCCAGGAGGCCAGCTGGTCCGCCGCGAGCGCCTTGGTGGGCGCCAGGTACAGGACGGTCGCCCGCGGGTCGGCCGCGAGCGTGGCGCCCACGGCGAGCTGATAGGCCAGGGACTTGCCCGATGCCGTGCCCGTCGCCAGGACGGTGTGCCGCCCGGCCAGCGCCGCCGCCGCCCCGCGTGCCTGGTGCTCCCAGGGGGCCTGCACGCCGCGAGCGGCGAAGGCCCGCACCAGCCCGGCGGGAGTGCCGGCCGGCCAGGGGGCTGACCGCGGGGTGCGGGCCGGGATCGTGGTGACGTGGCGGATCTGCGCCGGCAGGGATCGACGTCCCAGCGCGGCCGCGAACGCCGCCCGCGCCTCGGGATCACCTGTGGCGAGTTCCTGGGGCGGCTCCCAGCCCGGCCCGCCGGGAGCGGGCGTGGGCACGTCCCGTGCGGAGCGGTCCTCCGCCGGGCCGGGAGCGGCCCACGGGTCGTCGTCGGGCCAGGGGACCGGGCCGCCGGTCACCGGGCCATCGTGCCGGTGTGCTCTGCCCCGGGGGCCTCGCCGTCGGCGCGGGTCCAGATGCGCACGGGGCCCAGGTCGGTCCAGCCGAGGTGGCCGTAGAGCTTCTGCCCGTCCGGGGAGGCGACCAGCAGGCCCCGCTCGAGCTCGTCGTCCGCGCCGAGCGCCTCGCTGGTGAGGTGGCGCATGACCAGGCTGCCCAGGCCGCGGCGGCGGTGGTCCGGGGAGGTCCAGATGCGGTCGAACACGGCGGTCTCGCCCTCGAACGTCACCCAGCCCAGCGCGGCGAGCTCCTCCTCGCCCTCCGGGACGCCCGACAGGGCGCCGGCGGCGTAGAACCGGACGCGGCGCGAGCCGGGCCGCGGCTCGTCCACGTGCGCCTCGTAGCCCTCGGGCAGCAGCGGCGGCTCCACGTCCTGGACCTCGCGGTCCAGCTCCATGGACATGAACCGCTCGGGCAGCACGGCCGAGTGCAGGCCCGCGGACGTCAGGTCCTGGTCGGTCTCGCCGAAGACCGTGACCAGGCGGTCCGGCTGCTCCTCCAGGGAGGCCAGGGCCGGGGCCAGGGCGTCGGCGTCGGGGGAGACGAGGACGTGCTCCCACGTGGTGGGGATGTCCATCGCGGCGCGGCCGGCGCCGCCGGGGATGCGCTGCGCCGAGCGCTTCTTGCGCAGGGCCGAGCGCATGCCGTCCTGGATGCGGGTCTCATAGCCTCGGGAGCGGGACCACGCGGCGAACCACGTGCCCACCAGGGTGTCGTCGATGCTCTGCGTCATGGTTCAGAGGGTACGGGCGGCGCACGCCGGGGGCCATGCCCCCCGCGTGATCGTCGTCACATCGTGACGCGGGGGACGTCCGGCCCCGCGCGGCCGCCCCGACTACGCTCGGGTCCGATGACCGCCTCCGCCGC
>NZ_JAKRNH010000117.1:0-7135 GCF_022346985.1 Micrococcus sp. ACRRV | reverse complement strand
GCTGGGCGGTGGGCGTCGGCTCCGGCGACTCAGCCGGGGCGGTGGGCTCGACGGGAGCGGTCGGCTCGGCGGGGGCGCTCGGCTCGACCGGAGCGGTGGGCTCGACCGGAGCGGTCGGCTGCGCGGACGGGGTCGGCTCACCCGGGGTCGTCGGCTCGGCCGGGTCGCTGGGCTCGCCCGGCTGGGTCGGTTCCGCGGGGGTCGACGGGTCCACGGGAGCCGCCGATGCGGTCACCTCGAGCGCGTGACGGACCACGGCGGTGGTGCCGTCCGCGTAGCGCACGGTCATCACCAGCTCGCCGGCGCCGGCGGTCTGCGGGGCCGTGATGCCGGAGAGGGTCACCGACTCCTGGCCGGCGGGGACCTCCACGGTGCCCAGCTCGGTGACCGCGCCGTCGGCGCCCTGGAAGGCGACGTCCACGGCGGTGGCGGCGGGGGCGCCGTCGGAGTCGATCACCAGGTCGCCGAGGGTGAGGACCACGTCCTGGCCGCCCTCGACGGACGCGGGGGCGCCGGTCACGGGCACGCCCTTCTTCGCGTAGTCCGGGTGCGCGGCGCCGTCGGCGGCGTCCTGGGCGCGGGCCCAGGACAGCACCGCGGTGGTGTCCAGCACACCCAGGTCCACGAAGCCCTGGCGGCCCGTGGCGAACGCGGTGTAGCCGTCGGGCGCCTTGGAGGGGTCGCCGAGCTTCACCCAGGTGTCGTCCGCGAGGAAGGACTGCGCGGCCACCGTGTACATGCGGTCGGCCTGCAGCGGCTCGCCGTCGATCCACACGCCGGTGACCTTGTCGCCCTGCGCGCGCGCGTCGTCGTAGGTCCAGGTCAGGTTGGAGGACCAGCCGAGGGTGAACGTCCGCTCGCCGTCGCGCCAGTTCTGCTCCAGGGCCTCCTTGATGGAGGAGCCCGGGAGGTCGAAGTAGGTCAGGGTGTTGCCGAAGGGGGCCACGTCCATGACCTCGCCCATGGTCAGCTTGCCGACCAGCTGCTCCGGCTTGGGGGAGAAGACGCCGCCGGCGTTGGTCTGGTCCACCAGGAGCTCACTGCGGATGCCGCCCGGGTTCACGACGCCGAGGTCCACGCCCGGCTCGGCGGCGGACACGGAGTGCTTCAGGGAGTCCGCCACCCAGTTGCCCAGGGTGGTCTCCGCGGTGCGGGTGCCGCCGGCCTTCCAGCCCATCCCCGCGGCGATGCGGGTGGCGTAGTCCGTGGTGATGGAGCCGCTGAGGTCCGCGATCACCTGGGACTGCATGTCGGTGAACACGTCCACGGCCTGCTGCTCGATCTCGTACACGCGGGCCGTCACGGGGGACTCCGCGGCGGCCTCGGCCGGGTCCTGGGTGGAGCGCGGCAGCATGCGCGGGGTCACGGCGGTGACCTCCCCGGCCGCGTCCACGGTGAGCTCGACGGCTGCCAGGTCGGCACCGGAGGCGGCCGCCTGCATGATCGGCCGGGGCACGCCGCCGTTGTCCGTCTGGTACTGGTACAGCTGGTGGGTGTGACCGTTGAAGATCACGTCAACGGCGGGGACGGTGCGCTCCACCATCGCGTCGAACGTGGCGCGGTTCCCCAGCTCGGCGGACAGGTCGGCGGCGGCCCCGGCGGCGCCGTCGTGGTAGGACGCGATGATCACGTCGGCCTCGTCGGCGGCCTCGATCCCGGTGGCGACCGCGTTGACGGCGTCCACCATGTCCACCACGAGGTTGCCCTGCAGGCCCGCGCCGGTGGTGGTGGCGTACAGCTCGTTCGGGGAGGCGCCGATCACGGCGACGCGCACGCCGTCGACGTCGAACACCTTGTGGGAGGTCAGGACGGGGGCCTTGGTGTTCGGGTCCACGAAGTTCGCGGACAGCACCGGGAAGTCGGCGCGGTCGGCCACACGGCCCTGCAGGTCGTCCAGGCCGCGGTCGAACTCGTGGTTGCCGGCGGTCAGGGAGGCCAGGCCCAGCGCGTTCATGACGTCGATCGTCGGGTTGTCCTGCTGGACGTTGGACACCGAGGCCGAGCCGCCGATCAGGTCGCCCGCGCTGGTGAGCAGCGTGGAGCCCTCACCGTGCTGCGCCTCGAACGCGGTGCGGTAGTCCTCCACCGTGTCGGCGAACTGGGTGCCCTTGAAGTCCTCGGACAGGGCGCCGTGGAAGTCGTTGAAGGACAGGACGGAGATGGTGCGCTCACCGGAGGCGTCCGCGGCGAGGGCCGGGGCGGCGGCGGGGGCGAGCACCAGGGTGGTGCAGGCGAGGGTGGCCGCGGTGCGGCGCGAGAAGATGCTGGACATGACTCTCCCGGGGTGCGAGGACGGGCGTCTCCCGTACGGGGCGGCGGGAGGCGGCCGTGCCAGGACACCAGCCGAGGGTGACACCGAGGTGAACGTCACACCAGGGGAGGGTGGCCCGCCGGCGAAGCCGCACGGGACGGGGTGGGAGGGTGCAGGGCGGATGGTGCGGGATTCGAACCCGCGGCACGGGGTCACCGCGCACCGGTTTTCAAGACCGGCTCCTTCGGCCGCTCGGACAACCATCCTCGCGGCCCGCGCCGGGGCGTCCGGCCGCGGCTCCACTGTATCCGGTGGCCGCGCGGGGCGTCCGGGGTGGAGGATGGACGCCGGAGTCGAGACCAGGAGGAACCCCCATGGACACCGCCCCGGACATGCTCGCCGTGCGCTTCGCCGGCGCCGGCGGCACGGACGTGATCCGCGTCGGCCGCGAGCCCGTGCCCGAGCCCGGCCCCGGCGAGGTCCTGGTGCGGGTGGCCGCCGCCGGGCTCAACCGCGCGGACGTCGTGCAGCGGGAGGGGCACTACCCCGTGCCGCCGGGCGCGTCGGAGGTCCCCGGGCTGGAGGTCTCCGGCACCGTCGTCGCCCTCGGTCCGCAGGCCGGCGTCGCCGGGGAGGGGCGCTTCGCCGTCGGGGACCGGGTGTGCGCCCTGCTGGCCGGTGGCGGCTACGCCGAGCACGTGGCCGTGCCCGCGGGGCAGCTGATGTCCGTCCCGGACGGCCTGGACCTCGTCTCCGCCGCCGGCCTCCCGGAGGTCGCCTGCACGGTCCACTCCAATCTGGAGGGCCGCGCCGGCGTGCGCCCCGGCGAGTGGGCCCTGGTCCACGGCGCCACCGGTGGCATCGGCGCGTTCGCGGTCCAGTACCTCTCCGCGGTCGGCGTGCGCGTGCTGGCCACCGCGGGCGGGCCGGCCAAGGTGGCCCGGGCGCTCGAGCTCGGCGCCGATGCCGCCTTCGACCACCGCGCGGCCGCCCCCGGCGCCTTCGCCGACTGGGTCCGCGAGATCACCGGGGGACACGGCGCGGACGTCGTGCTCGACGTCGTCGGCGGCCCCTACCTGGCCCCGAACGTGAAGGCCCTGGCCATGGACGGGCGCATCGTCGTGATCGCCGCGCAGGACGGACCCGTGCCGGAGGACTTCCACCTCATGCGCCTGGCCGCCCGCCGCGGCTGGGTCACGGGCTCCCTGCTGCGCCCGCGTCCGCCGCACGAGAAGGCCGGGATCGTGGCCGCCGCCGAGCGCGCGGTCTGGCCGCTCGTCGCCGCCGGACGGATCGACCCGGGCGTCACCGCACGGTTCCCGCTGCGCGAGGCCGCCGCCGCCCACGCCCACTTCGAGGGGGCCGCGCGCATGGGCAAGGTCCTCCTGGTCACCGACGACGCCGACGCCCTCCTGCCGGGGGGCGCCGCATGATCCGCGGACCCTTCGCCCGGTTCCGCCAGGGCCGCTCCGACGACCGCGAGCTCGGGACCGGCCTCTGGCGCCGCAGCCACGACCGCTACGTCCGTGCCCTGGACCGCTACTGGCAGGTCCTCGAGGACGGGCGCAGCGCGGGCGGCTTCACCCCCGAGGAGCGCAACGGCCTGGTCCACGCGGGCAACGTGCTCGCCGAGCGCGTCCCGGCGGTACGGGCGCTCGCGGCCCGCCTGCACGCCGCCCACCCCGGCGACGGCGAGCAGCACATCCCCCCGGTGACCGCCCCCGTGCACCGGGAGCTCTCCCGCGCCTCCCACGAGCTGGCCGCCGCGGCGCAGGCCGTGGCCATGTTCCGGCGGGGTGTGAGCGGCTCGGAGGCGGTGAGCCGGCACGCCCAGCGGACGCTGGACCACCTGGATCGGGCCGAGGGGCTGGCCGCGGACCTGTGAGGGAGCGGCGCGGGGCCGCCGTCCGGCCGGGTGCACGGCTGCCGGAGAAGCAGAAGGACCCCGCCGCTCGAGGCGACGGGGTCCGGCTGAGCCCCCTGCCGGATTCGAACCGGCGACCTGCTCTTTACGAGGGAGCTGCTCTGGCCAGCTGAGCTAAGGAGGCACGCGACCGCTGACGGCCACGGCAGACCACCTTACCGTGTCCCGACGGTCCCCGCCACCGGATGCGCGCGTCGTCGTCCTCGGATGGTGACCGGATCCACGCGCGGAGTTCACCCGGCGGCCACGCGGCGGTCAGCCCGGGAGGGTGGGCTGGGCGTTCAGCCCCAGCCCACGCCGACTTCAGGGAGGCATCCATGAGCCTGTCCACCGCCGTCCCCGCCCTGTCCGTCGGCACCCCCGTCCCACTGCGCCTGGCCGTCGTGGACATGTCCGGCACCTCCGTGGTCGAGGGGGGCCTCCAGGACCGCGCCTTCGCGGAGGTCGTCGCCGCCCGCGGGCTCGCCGAGGGCTCCCCGGAGCACGAGCGCGCCGCCCGGCTGTTCCGGGAACGGCGCGGCACCTCCCGCACGGCCGTGTTCCAGGCGCTGTTCGAGGGCCGGACGGCGGCGCTGGAGGCCACCCGCGCCTTCGAGGCCGCCTTCGACCGGCTGCTGGCCGAGCACGGCGTCACCGCCGTCCCGGGGGCGGAGGGCGCCCTGGTGCGCCTGCGCGAGGCGGGCCTCGACCTGTGCCTGATCACCGGTTACGCCCGGCACACCCAGAACATGATCCTCGAGTCGCTGGGCTGGATGGGCCTGGCGGACCTCAGCCTCTCCCCGGACGACGCCGGCCGCGGCGTCCCCTACCCGGACATGGTCCTCACCGCGCTGCTCGCCCTGGACCACGACGACGTCCGCTCCGTCCTCACCGTGGGCGACACGGCCGCCGACATCCTCGCCGGGCGACGCGCGGGCGCCGGCCTGGTGGTCGGGGTGCGCTCCGGCCAGGACACGGGCGGTGTGCTCGCCGGGGCGGGCGCCGACCAGGTGGTCGACTCGCTGGCGCAGGTCCCGGACCTCGTCGCCACCCTGCGAGGCTGAGGCCCCGGCGGCTCAGCGACGCCCGCGGGGGGTGCGCACCCGCGCCGGCAGCAGCGCCAGCATCATCGCCTCCAGGGCGAGCTGCTCCGGCACGTTCTGGCCCAGGCGCTCGCGGGCGAGGTGCACGGCGTCGATCCGCGCGACGACCTCCGCGGAGGAGCCCGCGGCCCCGGCGGCGTAGCGCTCGATCTCGGCCCGCCGGTGCTCGTTCACCAGGTCCCCGCCGGCGCCGAGCTGCACCCGCAGCACGTCCCGGAACAGCCCGATCACGTCGATCATGGCGCGGTCCAGGGCGTCCCGGGTGACGCGCGTGCGACGCCGGGACTGGTCCTCCTCGAGGCGCTTCACCTGCTGGCGCAGCTTCGGGGGGACGGCCTCGCCCTCGGCGACGCCCAGCTGGCGGCGCAGGGCGGCCAGCTCCTCGGCGTCGCGGGCGGCCGCCGAGGACTCGGCCTCCGCGTGGGAGACCTCGGCGAGGCGGGCGGCCATGGCCATGGCGTCGGAGACGGCGGTGGCCTGCAGCGGCAGGGAGAGCACGTCCTCCCGGCGGGCCAGGGCCTCAGGATCCCGGGCGAGGCGGCGGGCCATGCCCACGTGGGACTGGGAGATCCGGGCGGTCATGAGGGCGGTGGCCTCATCCAGTCCGTCCCGGCGGTGCAGCAGCGCGGCGACGTCCTCGGGGGCGGGGATCCGCAGGGTCACGAGCCGGCAGCGCGAGCGGATCGTGGGCAGCACGTCCGCGGGGGAGGGGGAGCAGAGCATCCAGATCGTGCGCGGCGGCGGCTCCTCGATCGCCTTCAGTAGCACGTTGGTGGCCCGCTCCGTCATGCGGTCCGCGTCCTCCATGAGGAAGATCCGCCAGCGTCCCGTGGCGGGGGTGGACTGGGCGGCCTCCACGAGGGCGCGCACGTCCTCGATGCGGTAGCTCACGGCCTCCGTGGCGAGCACGGTGACGTCCGGGTGGGTGCCGCCGAGCACCGTGCGGCACGCGTGGCAGGCGCCGCAGCCGCGGTTCGCCGGGTCCGGCTGCTCGCACTGCAGGGCGGCCGCGAACGCCCGCGCGGCCGTGGAGCGGCCCGAGCCGGGCGGCCCCGTGAACAGCCAGGCGTGCGTGGGGCGGTCCTCGGTCGCGGCGCGGCGCAGCTGGGCGACGGCGGCGTCCTGGCCCGCGAGGTCCGAGTAGACGTCCGGGGCGCCGGTCATGCGCCGGTCCCGTCCCGGGCCGCGTCCGCCGCGGCCGTCAGCACGCGCGCCGCGATCGCGGCGGTCAGTTCCTCGGGGGCCCCTGCGGCGTCGAGGACGAGGTAGCGGTGCGGAGCCGCGGCCGCACGGGCCCGGAAGGCGGCGCGCAGCGTGCCGTGGGCTTGCGCGGTCTCCTGCTCCATGCGGTCCGGGGCGTCACCGCCGCCGGCGTGCCGCGCCGCACGTCGGGCCTCGGCGGTGGCGGCGTCGGCGTCCAGGAGGACGGTGAGGTCCGGGACCAGGCCCTCGGTGGCCCAGTCGTTGAGCTCGGCGACGCGCTCCGCCCCGAGGCCGCGCACCTCCCCCTGGTAGGCCACGGACGAGTCGACGTAGCGGTCCGTCAGCACGACGGTCCCGGCCGCGAGGGCGGGGCGCACGGTGCGTGCCACGTGCGCGGCGCGGGCGGCGGCGAACAGCAGCGCCTCCGTCCGGGCGTCGACGGGCGCGTGGGCCGGGTCCAGGAGCAGGGCGCGCACGGCCTCGCCCAGGTCCGAGCCGCCCGGCTCGCGGGTGAGCACGACCTCCCGGCCGGCGTCGCGCAGTGCCTGGGCGACGGCGCGGGCCTGCGTGGACTTTCCGGTGCCGTCCGCGCCCTCGAACGCCACGAACAGCCCCCGGCCGGGCATCCCCTGCGCCGCGGCGGCGGGGGAGTCCGCGGGGTCCGCGGCCGGGGTG
>NZ_JAKRNH010000116.1:0-7293 GCF_022346985.1 Micrococcus sp. ACRRV | reverse complement strand
CCCTGGCCCCGGCCCGCGACGGCGCGGCCGCGCCGCAGCCCGCCCCCGTGCCCCCGCTGCACCGTCGCGCCCAGGAGGCCCTCGCCGCGGACGACCTGCCCGGCGCGGTCGCCGCGTGGGAGGACGCCCTGAAGGAGAGCCCGGCGGACGAGACAGCCCGGCAGGGCCTCTCCGCCGCCCGCCTGATGCTGCGCACCCGGGACATGGATGCCGCCGCGGTGCGTGCCGCCGCCGCCGAGCGCCCCGACGAGCTCGCCGCCCAGACCGCCGTGGCCGACCTGGACGTGCTCGGCGGTCACGTGGAGGACGCCTTCGCCCGGCTGGTCCGGTTCGTGGCCGCCCATCCCGGCGAGGACCGGGAGGCGGCCCGCGCCCATCTCGTGGACCTCTACATCGTGGTCGGCTCCGAGGACCCGCGCGTGCACGCCTCCCGGCGTCGCCTCGCCGCCGCGCTGTACTGAGCCACCGGGGTCGCGGGGAATCGAGTCCCAGGACGGTCGAGGCCTGGCCGATGGTGCCGCACGATGTCCTACCCAGGGCGGAGGCGGCGTCCTCAGGCGTGCGGATAGCGTGTGTGACATGCGTGCCCAGGATGCCCCGGACCCGAACCTCGCCCTCGTCACGCGGGGGCTGGCCAAGCGCTTCGGCGAGAAGGTCGCCCTCGCCGGACTGGACCTGGAGGTCCCCGCGGGCTCCTTCTTCGGCGTGGTCGGCCCCAACGGCGCCGGCAAGACGACGGCGCTGTCCATGGCCACGGGCATGCTGCGCCCCGACGCCGGGCGCGTGTGGATCCACGGCGTGGACGTCTGGGAACAGCCCCTGGAGGCCAAGCGCCGCGTCGGCGTCCTCGCGGACGGCGTCCGCACCTTCGACCGCCTGACCGGCGCCCAGCTCATCACCTACGCGGGCCTGCTCCACGGCCTGGACCGCGACACCGTCGACGTCCGCACCGCCGACCTGCTGCGCGTCATGGACCTCGAGGAGGCCGGCCGCAAGCTCGTGGTGGACTACTCCGCGGGCATGACCAAGAAGGTCAACCTGGCGGCCGCCATGGTGCATGCCCCGGACGTCCTCGTCCTCGACGAGCCGTTCGAGGCCGTGGACCCGGTCTCCGCCGCGAACATCCGGGACATCCTGCACGACTACGTGGGGCGCGGCGGCACCGTGATCGTCTCCAGCCACGTCATGGACCTCGTGCAGCGCATGTGCTCGCACGTGGCCGTGATCGCCGGGGGCGTGCTGCGCGCGGCCGGCACCCTCGAGGAGGTGCGCGCCGGCCGGGACCTGGAGGAGCGCTTCGTGGACCTCGTCGGCGGCCGCCACACGGGGGAGGGTCTGGCGTGGCTCTGACCCTCACCCGCCTGCGTTGGGCGCTGACCCTCAACGGCTGGCGCAGGTCGACGCTGACCCTGGTCCTGTCGGTCCTCGGCGCCCTGTACTTCTTCGGCATGGCGGCGATGGCCGTGGCCGCGCTGGTCGTGGGCCTGCCCGAGGCCGAGCTCCCGGTCCGCGGCGCGGTCACCGTGCTGGTCGCCGCCGTCGTCGTGCTGCTGTGGACCATCCTGCCCCCGCTGGTCACGGGCGTGGACGCCACCCTGGACCCGTCCAGCTTCGTGCTCTTCCCGGTGCCCGCCCGCACCCTCGTGGCCGGCCTGCTGCTCTCCACCTTCACGACGCCGATCGGCGCCCTCACGCTGCTGGGCCTGCTGGGCGTCGCCGCGTCCTGGTGGGACACCCCGGCCGCGCTCGCGGCGGCCGCCGTGGGCGCCGTGCTCAGCGCCGTCACCGCCGTGTGTCTGGGCTACGGCGTGACCGGCCTGATGTCCTCCTTCACCGGCCGACGCCGCGTACGGGAGGCGATCTCCCTGCTCGTGCTCATCCCGCTCATGCTCGGCGGCGTGGCGCTGTCCCGGGTGATGCAGTCCATCGACGACCTGCTGTGGCTCGGCCCCGTGCTGGCGGACGCGGCCGTGTGGACCCCCTTCGGCGCCGGCCTCGGTGCGGGCTGGGCCGCGGCCGAGGGGCGCTGGGGGCTGGCCGGGCTGCGCCTGCTGGTGGCCCTGGCGTGGGCGGTGGCCGCCGCCGCGCTCTGGATGCTCGCCATCCGCCGCACCGTGGAGCCGGCCGCGGTGGGCTCCACGGACTCCGCCGCCCCGCGCGGGGACCGCGCCACGGACCTGCGCTGGCTGGGCCGCCCGGCCACGTCCGCGCGCACGGCGATCGCGGCCCGCGCGCAGCTGTACTGGTTCAAGGACCCGCGCTACATGGCGTCCCTGGTCACGGTCCCGCTGATGTTCGTGCTCCTGTGGTTCATGGGCACCAGCGGGCCCGAGGGGGCCACGGCCATCCTCCTGGCCGCGGGCCCCGTCACCGCGTGGGCCCTGGGCTACTCGCTCTCCGCGGACATCGCCTACGACCACACGGCCTTCCACCTCCACGTCCTCGCGGGCGTGAAGGGGATCGACGACCGCCTCGGCCGCGTCATGGGCCTGCTGGGCTGGGCGCTGCCCGTCGTCGTGGGGGTGACCCTGGCCACCGTGGCCATGCACGGCGACTGGTCCGTGCTGCCGGCGATCCTGGGTGTGTCCCTCGGCGTCCTGGGGGCCTGCCTGGGGCTGAGCGCCCTGGTCTCCGCGCGGTGGGTCTACCCCGTGCCGAAGCCGGGCGACAGCCCGCTGAAGACCCCGCAGGGTGCGGCCATGCGGACCATGCTCGTGCAGGGCACGTCCCTGCTCGTCACGCTCGTCCTGCTCGTGCCCATGGCGGTGCCGTTCGTGGTGCTGCTGGTCACCGGCGCGGCCGTCTGGAGCTGGGTCACGCTCGCCGTGGGCCTCGCCTGGGGTGCCCTCGCCCTGTGGCTGGGGGTGCGCGCCGGCGCCGCCTGGTACGACCGCGCCCAGGCCGAGACCCTGCAGGCCGTGCAGTCCTGGTGAGGCCCGGGGCGGGCCCGCCGGCCGGCGTCGTCCTCGGTAGGATGACGGCCATGAGCATCTCCGATCCGTTCCAGAACGACCCGCTGTCCCCTTCGGGCGGGGGCACCTCGGTGCTCGAGCGCGAGGAGCAGCTCCAGGACGCCGAGCCCGGGGACCACGAGCGCTTCGCGCACTACGTCCGCAAGGAGAAGATCATGGAGTCGGCGCTGTCCGGCGAGCCCGTGACCGCCCTCTGCGGCAAGGTGTGGGTGCCGGGCCGGGACCCGAACAAGTTCCCGGTGTGCCCCACCTGCCAGGAGATCTACGACGGCCTCCGCGACCCGCAGGACGGCGACGACGCCGGCAAGGGCTCCAGCGGCGGACGCGGATGGTTCGGTCGCGGCCGTGGCTGACGGCCGCTCACCCCTGAGCGGCCCCACCCCGGACGGCATCCAGCCGGACCTGTTCCACGTCGGCGAGGACCTGCCGCCGGCGATGCCCGAGCGCGCCGCGTGGGGCACCGCCACCAAGCTGCGCCAGTGGCAGCAGGAGGCGCTCGAGAAGTACCTCCACGACGCGCCCCAGGACTTCCTGGCCGTGGCGACCCCCGGCGCGGGCAAGACGACCTTCGCCCTGCGCGTCGCGAAGATCCTCATGGACGCCGGCGTGGTGCAGCGGCTGACGGTGGTGGCCCCCACCGACCACCTCAAGCGTCAGTGGGCGGACAACGCCGCGCGCGTGGGCATCGCGATCGACCCGAACTTCAAGAACGCCGACGGGCGCCACGGGGCCGAGTACCGCGGCGTCGCCCTGACCTACGCGCAGGTGGCCAACAAGCCCGTGCTGCACCGTAACCGGACCGAGGCCGCCAAGACCCTGGTGATCCTGGACGAGATCCACCACGGCGGCGACGCGCGCAGCTGGGGCGAGGGCATCCGCGAGGCGTTCGAGCCGGCCACCCGCCGGCTCTCCCTGACGGGCACCCCGTTCCGCTCGGACGACGCCTACATCCCGTTCGTGCGCTACGAGCACGGCGCAGACGGCTTCGAGCGCTCCAAGGCGGACTACACCTACGGCTACGGGCCGGCGCTGCGCGACCACGTGGTGCGCCCCGTCATCTTCATGGCGTACTCCGGGCAGATGCGCTGGAAGACGTCCACGGGGGAGGTGATGGAGGCCCAGCTGGGCGAGGCCGCCACCAAGGACATCACCGCCAGCGCCTGGCGCACCGCCCTGGACCCGGCGGGCGACTGGATCCCGTCCGTGCTGCGCGCCGCGGACCGCCGCCTCACCGAGGTGCGCCGCGGTGTCCCCGACGCCGGCGGCCTGGTGATCGCCAGCGATCACGAGGACGCCCGCGCCTATGCCGCCCAGCTGGAGGCCCTCACGGGGCAGAAGCCCGCGGTGATCCTCTCCGACGACAAGGGCGCCTCGGACCGGATCGAGCAGTTTGCGGCCTCGGACGAGCGGTGGATGGTGGCCGTGCGCATGGTGTCCGAGGGTGTCGACGTGCCCCGGCTGTGCGTGGGCGTCTATGCGACCTCCACGTCCACCCCGCTGTTCTTCGCCCAGGCCGTGGGGCGCTTCGTGCGCTCGCGGCGCCGCGGCGAGGTGGCCTCGGTGTTCCTGCCGTCCGTGCCGCAGCTGATGCTGCTGGCCAACGAGATGGAGGTCGAGCGGGACCACGCCCTGGACCGCCGGCCCGGCGAGACCACCACCGAGGAGATGGAGGACCTCTCGCAGGCCCCGGAGGAGGACCTGATCGCGGAGGCGAACCGCGAGGAGCGCGGCTCGGACTCCCTGACCGGCGCGACGTTCGAGGCGTTGGAGTCCCGGGCGAGCTTCGACAAGGTGCTCTTCGACGGCGGCGAGTTCGGCCTCGGCGGGGCCGTGGGCTCCGAGGAGGAGCTGGACTTCCTCGGCATCCCCGGCCTGCTCGACGCCGAGCAGGTCTCCGCGCTGCTGCGCCAGCGCCAGGCCGAGCAGATCCGCCGCAGGCCAGGCGCCGCCCGGCCCGACGAGCCCCGCGACGTCGTGGACCACCGGCGGATGAAGGAGCTGCGCTCCGAGCTGTCCAAGATGGTCTCCGCGTGGGCCGCGCGCTCGGGCACGCCGCACGGGGTCATCCACAACCGGCTCCGCGAGGTCTCCGGAGGACCCGCCGTGGCGCAGGCCTCCAAAGAGCAGCTGGAGAAGCGGCTGCGCACCATCCGCGGGTGGTTCGTCGGGAGGACGTGACGGGGCCCGGCCCGGCCGGCCCCGGCGCCGCGCTCAGCCCTCGGCCAGCTCGGCGCCGGCGTCCTCCATCTCCGCCAGGGCGGCGTCGGAGGCGTCGGCGTCCACTCCGACCACGAGGTCGGTGCGCACCGTGACGTCGTAGCCGGCCTCCAGGGCGTCCAGCACGGTGGCGCGGACGCAGTGGTCCGTGGCGATGCCCACCACCGTGAGGGCCTCGATCTCCTGGCCGCGCAGCCAGTCGTCGAGGGACTCGCCGTCGTCGGCGGCGTGCGCGGCGCCCTGGGTGGCGCCGTACGGGCCGGCCGGGGCGGAGGCCTCCTCGCCCCCGCGCACGGTGTCCGGATCGCCGGAGGCGCCGTCGAAGCCGGAGTATCCGTCGGAGTGCTGGCCCTTGAGGAACTCGGCGTCGACGCCGAGGTCCTCGGCGGCGAGGTCCTCGTGCAGCTCCGCGCCGGGGGTGCCGGCCACGCAGTGCACGGGCCAGGTGCGCACGAAGTCCGGCTCGCCGGCGGCGAAGTGCCCGGCGGGGTCCACGTGCCAGTCGCGGGTGGTGACGATCGCGTCGTAGGCGCCCTCGGACTCCGCCACGTGGTCGGCGATGGACGCGGCGACGGCGGCGCCGCCGGCCACGGCCAGGGCTCCGCCCTCGCAGAAGTCGTTCTGGACGTCCACGATGACGAGGGCGCGGTGCTGGGCGGGCATGTCAGGCCTCCTGGAAGATCGTCGGGATCACGGGCTCGCCCGGCTGCAGGCGGGCGGCCGCGGTGGGCAGCTCGGCCAGGGACGCGGCGTGGCGCTCGGCGGCGCGGACCACGGCCTCGGGGCCGCTCCACCCGGGGAGCAGCTCGCCGTCCTTGACGAACTCGTGGAGCAGCGGGCGGTCGTTCGCATCCGTCTCCGGGGCGCGGTTGACGCCCACCAGCTCGGCGACGGCGCGGCCGCGGGCGTCGAGCCGGCGCGCGGCGTCCTTCAGCCCGCCGTGCGACTTCTTGCCGGAGGAGGCCTTGGCCACGTCCACCCAGGCGCCGTCGTCGCCCTGGCGGGCCACGAGCTTGTAGACCATGGACGCGGTGGGCGCACCGGAGCCGGTGACCAGTCGGGTGCCCACGCCGTAGGCGTCCACGGGGGCGGAGCGCAGGGAGGCGATCGCGTACTCGTCCAGGTCCGAGGTGACCATGATCCCCGTGTCCGTGTTGCCCAGCCCGTCCAGCTGGGCGCGGACCTCGTGGGCCTGGACCAGGAGGTCACCGGAGTCGATGCGCACGTTGCGCAGCTCGGGGCCGGCCACCTCGACGGCCGTGCGGACGCCCTGCTCGACGTCGTAGGTGTCCACGAGCAGGGTGGTGTCCTTGCCGAGCGCGGCCACCTGCGCCTCGAACGCGGCGCGCTCCGAATCGTGCAGCAGGGTGAAGGAGTGCGCGGCGGTGCCGATGGTCTTCAGCCCGTAGCGGCGGCCGGCCTCCAGGTTGGAGGTGGCGGCGAACCCGGCGATCACGGCGGCGCGGGCGGCGGCGACGGCCGCCTCCTCGTTCATGCGGCGCGCGCCCATCTCCGAGCAGGGGCGGCCCTGGGCCGCGGAGGTCATGCGGGAGGCGGCGGAGGCCACGGCGGTGTCGTAGTTGAGCACGGAGAGCAGGTAGGTCTCCAGGATGCAGGCCTCGGCGAACGTGGACTCGACCTGCAGCACGGGGGAGTGCGGGAAGTAGGCCTCGCCCTCGGCGTAGCCCACGATGTCCCCGGAGAACCGGAAGTCGGCGAGCCACTGCAGGGTGGCGTCGTCCACCACGGAGCGGTCCGCGAGGAAGTCCACCTCCGCCGTGGAGAAGCGGAAGCGCGAGAGGCCCTCGAGGATGCGGCCTGTGCCCGCGACGACGCCGTAGCGGCGCCCGTCCGGCAGACGGCGGCTGAACAGCTCGAACCGGCTGCGGCGCTCGGCGGTGCCCGCCCGGCGGGCGGCGCAGAGCATGGTGAGCTCGTAGTGGTCCGTCATCAGGGACGTGGGCACGTGCCACGGCGCGGCGGACGGGGCGGGTGCGGAGGCGTTCTGGGTCACCCCGTCAGGCTAACGGACGGCCCCTGCCCCGTCAGGGGCCCCGCGCTTCCGTAGACTGGAGGGCATGCCTCACCCCGCCCACCCCGCCCC
>NZ_JAKRNH010000115.1:0-7329 GCF_022346985.1 Micrococcus sp. ACRRV | reverse complement strand
CCCGGACCCGAGGTCGACCCCGCGGACGCCGACGCCGTACCGGCACCCGCCGCCGACCCGGCCCCGGCCCACGCCGTGGAGACCGGCCGGACCGGCCGCCGCCGTCGTCGGGACCGCCCCGTGGAGTACCGCCGCGGCTGGTTCATCCCCGTGTTCACGGCCCTGCTGGCGCTGATCCTCGTGGTGGTGGCCGTCTGGAGCTACCTGTGGACCCAGACCCAGTACTACGTGGGCGAGGACGCCGGTTCGGTGGCCGTCTTCCAGGGCGTGCCGCAGCAGCTCGGCCCGCTGGAGCTGTCCCACCTGGACCACACCACGGACATCCCCCTGGACCGCCTGCCGGCCTACGCCCAGGAGCGGGTCGGCCGGGGCATGGCCGCCACGGACCGCGCCCACGCGGACCAGATCGTCGAGGAGCTGCGCACCGTGTCCGACACCGCCGCGAAGGGAGGGGGGACGCCATGACCGAGGTCATCTCGCCGCCTCGGCCCCGCCGCGCCACGGAGCTGATGCTCCTGCTCGGCGCCGTCGCGCTGACCCTGGGCGCCGACCTGCTGGGGACCTACACCACGACGGGCGCCCTCGAGTCCACCGCGTGGGTGCCGCTGACCGTGTTCGGCTGCGCCTCGCTGGTCCTGCACGCGGTGCTGCGGCTGCGCGCCCGGTACGCGGACCCGTTCATCCTGCCGATCGCCACGCTGCTCAACGGCCTGGGCATCGCCATGATCCACCGGCTCAGCGCGGACACCGCGGCAGCCCGGCCCACCTCCCAGCTGGCGTGGTCCGTGCTGGCCGTGCTCGTGGCCGCCGCCCTGGTGTTCCTGGTCCGGGACCACCGCATGCTGCGCCGCTGGCCCTACGTGTTCCTCGCCGTCTCCGGCGTGCTCCTGCTGCTCCCCCTGGTGCCCGGCCTGGGCCTGAGCGCCAACGGGGCCCGGATCTGGATCAACGTGGGCGTGGGCACGTTCCAGCCGGGCGAGATCGCCAAGATCACCCTGGCGATCTTCTTCGCCGGCTACCTCTCCACCAACCGGGACCTGATCCTGCTGGCCGGCCGCCGCGTGGGTCCGATGACGTTCCCACGCATGCGGGACCTCGGGCCGCTGCTCGTCGCGTGGGCCGTGGCGATGGGCGTGCTGGTGTTCCAGCGGGACCTGGGCTCCGCGCTGCTCTTCTTCGGCATGTTCATGGCCATGCTGTACATCGCCACGTCCCGGGCGTCCTGGGTGCTCCTGGGCCTGTCCCTCGTGGCCGTGGGCGCCGCCGTGGCGTTCCTCTTCCTCCCGCACGTGACCGCCCGCTTCGAGATCTGGCTCAACGCGTTCGACCCGGAGATCTACCGCCGCGACTTCGGCGGCTCCTACCAGGTGGTGCAGGGGCTGTTCGCCATGGCCTCCGGAGGCCTGCTGGGCACCGGCCTGGGCGGGGGCAACCCCACCCAGGTGCCGCTGAGCTTCTCGGACATGATCCTCGCCGCGATCGGCGAGGAGCTCGGGCTCGTGGGGCTGAGCGCGGTGCTGGTGCTCTACCTGCTGCTGGTCACCCGCATGGCCCGGGCCGCGCTGGGCGTGCGGGACGCGTTCGGCAAGGTCCTCGCCGCGGGCCTGGCGTTCACCATGGCGTGGCAGGTGTTCGTGGTCATGGGCGGCGTGACGCTCGTCCTCCCGCTCACCGGCCTGACCACCCCGTTCCTGGCCGCGGGCGGCTCCTCGCTGCTGGCCAACTGGATCATCCTGGGCCTGGTCCTGCGCATCTCCCACGCCGCGCGTCGTCCCGCGGTGGTGGACGGCATGGTCAACGCCTCCGGTCCCGGGGCCGGGCACCTCGACCCGGGCGCCGCCCTGCCGGAGCCGGCGCAGCGCCCCGGCCCGTGGCGCGCCGCAGCCCCCGCGGGGGGTGAGGCGCGGTGAACGAGGCGATCCGACGCACGTGGACCGTGATGGTCGCGATGTTCCTGGTGCTGGCCGTGGCGGCGTCCGTCATCCAGGTGGTGGCCGCGGACTCCCTGAAGGAGAACAAGCTCAACAACCGGCAGCTGTTCCTGGAGTTCGGCGCCCCGCGCGGGCCCATCCTGGTGGACGGCACCCCCGTGGCGCAGTCCGTCCCCTCCGGGGACGCCTACAACTACCAGCGCGTCTACCGGGACTCGTTGCTGTACGCGCCCCTGACCGGCCACTACTCGCTGGCCTACGGCACCGCGGGCATGGAGAAGGCCATGAACGGCGAGCTCGCGGGCACGTCCTCCAGCCAGTTCCTGGACCGCGCGCTCGAGATCGTCACGGGCTCCACCCCGGAGGGCGACCAGGTGGAGCTCACTCTGGACTCCGAGCTCCAGAAGCTCGCCTACGAGTCCATCCCGGACGGCGTGAAGGGCTCCGTGGTCGCCACGGACCCGAAGACCGGCCGTGTCCTGGCCATGGCCTCCAAGCCCTCCTACGACGCGAACACGATCTCCTCCCACACCCGCAGCGAGGCCACGGCCGCCATGTCCGCCTACGAGGGCGTGCCTGGCCTGACCGTGGGCCAGAACCGGCCCACCCAGCAGCGCGTCGCCCCGGGCTCCACGTTCAAGCTGATCGACCTGGTGGCCATGCTGGAGTCCGGCGACTACGCCCCGGACCAGGTGCTGGACGTGCCGGCCGCGTGGACGCTGCCGGGCACCCGCACGCAGATGTCCAACTTCGACGGGGGCCGCTGCAACGGCGTCGGCCGGGCGACCCTGACCTGGATCGTGGCGAACTCGTGCAACACCCCGTTCGCGCAGGCCGCCGTGGCCCTCGGCCAGGACGAGATCCGCTCCGTGGCGGAGCGGTTCGGCTTCAACCAGGACGGCTCCATGCCGCTGCCCGTGACCGCGTCGGTGTTCCCGGAGGACCTCGACGACGCCGCCCTCGCGCAGTCCGCGATCGGCCAGCGTGACGTCCAGGCCACGGCCCTGCAGATGAACATGGTCGCCGCGGGCATCGCCAACGACGGCATGGTCATGGAGCCGAACCTCGTGCAGGCGGTGCGCCGCCCGGACCTGACCACGGTGTCCGAGTTCTCCCCGCGGGAGCACGGGCGGGCCATGGACCCGGACGTCGCGCACCAGGTCCGGGACATGATGGTGGCCACGGTCGAGGACGGCACGGCCTCCGCAGCGAAGTCGTCCACGCTGCAGATCGCCGCGAAGACCGGCACGGCGGAGAAGGACGGGACGGCGAACGTCAACACGTGGGTCACGGGCTTCGCCCCGGCCCAGGACCCGAAGGTGGCGGTGACGATCGTGTACGAGGACCAGAACAGCAGTTCCGCCCACACACAGGCGGTGGAGAGCATGCAGAGGATCATGGAGGCGGTGGTCGCAGAATGAGGCCGACATCGGGCATCACCCTGGGAGGCAGGTACGCCCTGACCGATCGCATCGCGATCGGCGGCATGGGCGAGGTGTGGAAGGCGCGGGACAAGGTCCTGGGCCGGATCACCGCCGTGAAGATCCTCAAGGAGGAGTACACGGGCGACCCCAACTTCCTGCGCCGCTTCCGCGCCGAGGCCCAGCACACCGCCCTGCTGAACCACCCCGGCGTCGCCAACGTGTACGACTACGGCGAGGAGAAGGGCTCGGCCTACCTGGTCATGGAGCTCGTCCCCGGACAGCCGCTGTCCGCGATCCTGGAGAAGGACAGGACCCTCTCCACGGACCGCACGCTGAGCATCATCCGGCAGACCGCGGCCGCGCTCTCCGCCGCGCACGCCCAGGGTCTGGTGCACCGCGACGTGAAGCCGGGCAACCTCATGATCACGCCCACCGGCCGGGTGAAGGTCACGGACTTCGGCATCGCCCGCCTCGCGGACCAGGTCCCGCTCACCGCCACCGGCCAGGTCATGGGCACCGCGCAGTACCTGGCGCCCGAGCAGGCCACGGGCCAGCAGGCCACCGGCTCCTCGGACATCTACTCGCTGGGCATCATCGGCTACGAGGCCCTCGCCGGGCACCGTCCGTTCACGGGCGAGTCCCAGATCGCGATCGCCCTGGCCCAGGTCAACGACACTCCCCCGGCCCTGCCGGACACGATCTCCGCCCCGGTCCGGGCGCTGATCATGTGCATGCTCTCGAAGAACCCGAAGGACCGCCCCGCGAACGCCACCGCCCTGTCCGAGGCCGCGGAGGCGCTGCGCCGCAAGGACGTGGCGGGCGCCGTCGCCGCGGTGCCCACGCTGGCCGCGTTCCTCGCGGACCAGGGCGTGCACTCCACCGGCGGCCCCGGGGACGCCGACACCACCGCCCTCGACGCCGCCCCGCGCACCGCACCGCAGCCCACCGTCCCTCTGGGGACGACGACGGAGCCCGCCGCCCCGGCCACGGCCGCCCTGCCCGTGGCCGCCGCCGCCCGCCCGGACGTTTCCGCCACCCGCAGCCCCCGGGCCGCGGAGCCGGCACGGAGCGTCCCGGCGGCCGCCCCGGCGGACCCGGCGCCGCGCACCGCAACGCCCCGTCGGCGCAACCGCTGGCCGCTGTTCGCCCTGCTCGCCCTCGTGGCGTTCGCCGTGCTCGGCGCGCTGCTGTACCCCCTGCTCTCCGGGGAATCCGGCGCGGGCGCGGGGGCGTCGTCGTCGACCGGCACGGACGCGCAGGTGGAGGTGGACGCCGCCGCGTACCGGGGCCGGCCGGCCGACGAGGTGCGCGCGGAGCTGGAGGGTCGCGGCCTCACCGTGGAGGAGGAGCAGCGGGACGCGAACGACCCCCAGGGCACCGTGGTCGAGGTGACGCCCACGGGCACCCTCCGCCGCGGCGACACCGTGACGCTGGCCGTCTCCACCGGCCAGGGGACCATCCCCCAGGACCTCGTGGGCCAGCCCGCGGACACCGTGGTCGGCATCCTGCGGGACCGCGGCTTCTCCGTGGACCGGGTGGACGATCCGAACGCCGACGGCGCCACCGGCCAGGTGGTGCGCGTCGTGCCCGGCGAGGGCCAGACGCACCGCTTCGACACCCCCGTCCAGGTGATCGTCGCCGGCGGCACCGGCAGCTCCCCCGTGACCCAGTCCGTGGTCACGGCGCCGACCGCCGCTCCGGCGACCGAGAGCTCCGCCGAGCCGGCCCCGGCGTCGTCCTCCTCCGGGGACCCGGCGCCGAGCTCCGCGCAGCCGACGCCCTCCGAGGCGTCGACCGAGCCGTCCCCGGGGTCCCCGGCCCCCACCTCGGAGTCGGCCGCGCCGAGCACGGAGCCCTCCGCGGGCACCCCCTCGACCCCCGACGCCTCGGGGCCGTCCTCCCAGGGCTCCGACGCCGGCTCTCCGTCGACCGACCCGGCCGGCTGAGCGCGGGCGGGACGGAACGGACATGCAGGGACAGCGCATCCTCCACGAACGGTACCGGGTCGACGAGCTGATCGGCCGCGGCGGCATGGCCGACGTGTTCCGCGGCCACGACCTGCGGCTGAACCGCACGGTGGCCGTGAAGATGATGCGCCCCGACCTGGCCAGGGATCCCGCGTTCCAGGCCCGGTTCCGCACGGAGGCCCGGCACGCGGCCGCGCTGAACCACCCGAACATCGTCTCGGTGTACGACACGGGCGACGCCCTGCTCGACGACGGACCGCAGTCCGTGGAGTGCCCCTACCTGGTGATGGAGCACGTGGATGGGCGCACCCTGCGCGAGCTCCTCGACGCCGGCGAGGTCGCCTGGCGGGACGCGGTGGAGTGGACGCGGGGGCTGCTGCACGCCCTCGACCACTCGCACCGCCAGCGGATCGTGCACCGGGACGTGAAGCCCGCGAACGTCATGGTCACCCGGGACGGCGGGGTCAAGGTGATGGACTTCGGCATCGCCCGCGCGCTCTCGGACACGTCGGCGCACACCGGGCAGACGCAGGCCGTGGTGGGCACGGCGCTGTACCTGCCGCCCGAGCAGGCGCAGGGCGCCCGCGTGGACGCCCGGTCCGACCTCTACGCGGCCGGCTGTGTGCTCTTCGAGCTGCTCACGGGACGCCCCCCGTTCACGGGGGAGACCCCGCTGGCGATCGCCTACCAGCACGTGCGGGAGGAGCCGCCGGCGCCGTCGGCGGTGGACCCGTCCCTGTCCACGGAGTTCGACTCCGTGGTGCTGCGCGCCCTGCAGAAGGACCCGGGGCTGCGCCATCAGCACGCTCGCGAGTTCCTCTCCGCCCTGGACTTCGCGGCCGCCCGGGCCGCCCGGGCCGCCGACGACGACGCCCCCACCCGGGTCGTGCCGGCGTCCGGGGCGGCTCCCCTCGCCACAGGCTCCGGTGCCCTCGCCGCCGCCGTGGCGGGGTCCACCGCGGCTGGGCCCACGGCATCGGGGTCCATGGCGCTCGGCGCCGAGGGCGCCCCGGAGGCGCGTCCGGCCACGGGGCCGCCCGCCACGACCCCGTTCGGCGCGGCGGCCGGACCCACGGAGCCGCTGATCGCGGGTCACGCGGTGGCGGGGGCGGCCGTCCCCGGCGCCCCCTCGGCGTCCCAGCTGGCCGCCGCGGAGGCGGTGGAGACGGCCCCCGCCGCTGCGTCCACCACGGGCGGTTCGGCTGGCGCCGGCGCGACGTCCGGGGCGGAGCGGGTCGGCCGGCGTCACCGGCGGCCGTGGGCGGTCCTGGCCGCCGTGGCCGCCGTGGCCGCGATCCTGGCCCTCGGGGCGGCCCTGCTGATCGGCTCGCGCGACCCCGGGCCGGTGACGGTGCCGGCCCTGGCGGGCCGTACGGAGGCGGAGGCGGTGTCCGCGCTGACGGGCCTGGGCCTGCGCTCGGCGATCTCCCCGGACTACCACTCCACCGAGCCGGACGGACGGGTGCTGAAGGTCCACCCCGGCGCGGGGACGGCCGTGGAGCCCGGCTCGACGGTGAACCTCTCGGTGGCCCGGGGCGGGGAGGGCGTCGTGCTGCCGACCTCCCTGCGCGGGGCGTCCGAGGCGCGGGTGCGCCAGGAGCTGGCCCGGCTGGGCCTGAACGTCGCCTCGGTGGAGGACACCCCGAGCGGGGAGCTCGACCGCGGCGCCCTGGTCCAGACGGACCCGGTGCTGGGATCGCGCGTGCCGCCGGGCAGCGCGGTGGTCCTGCACCTGGCCGACGGGACGGCGCGGGTGCCGAGCCTGGTCGGGATGACCGGCGCCGACGCCCGCACCACCCTCGCGGCGCTGGACCCGGAGATGACCGTGCGCTTCCAGGGTGCGGCGGGTGCGGACCCTGACACGGGCGTGGTGGTGCTGCAGGACCCTGCGGCGGGGACCGTCGTGGACAACACCGCCATGATCACGCTGATCACCTCGGCGGAGGCGACCCCGACCGCGAGCGCCGTGACCGTGGCGCCCCCGGACCCCGCCCTGCCGTCCGCGAC
>NZ_JAKRNH010000114.1:0-7374 GCF_022346985.1 Micrococcus sp. ACRRV | reverse complement strand
GGGGAGCTCATCCCTGGCATTGTGCCACCGCGGGCGTGCATCGGGGGACGGCCGGGCGGGTGCGGCCTAGGATGAAGCAGACGGGGCAGAGTCGCCCCCGGCGCGGGCCCGCGGGCCGCGCACGCGAGCTACGGATCGGAGAGCAGGATGACCAGCGCGTCCTCGGAGAACACCGGCTACGAGAACCACGTCCCGGATCGCAACCTCGCCATGGAGCTGGTCCGCGTGACCGAGGCCGCGGCCATCGCGGCCAGCCCCTGGGTCGGCGGCGGAGACAAGAACCGCGCGGACGGCGCGGCGGTGGACGCGATGCGCGCGTTCATGGACACCGTGGCCATGGACGGCACCGTGGTGATCGGCGAGGGCGAGAAGGACGAGGCCCCCATGCTGTTCAACGGCGAGCGCGTGGGCGACGGCAAGGGCGCCTCCGTGGACGTGGCCGTGGACCCGATCGACGGCACCCGCCTGACCGCCATGGGCTACAACAACGCCCTGTCCGTGTTCGCCGTGGCCGAGCGCGGCACCATGTTCGACCCCTCCGCCGTGTTCTACATGGACAAGCTCGTCGTGGGCCCGGAGGCCGCGGACTTCGTGGACATGCGCCTGCCGGTCAAGCAGAACGTGAACCTCGTGGCCAAGGCCCTGGACAAGCCCGTCTCCCAGGTCACCGTGTGCGTGCTGGACCGCCCCCGCCACGAGGGCCTGGTCAAGGAGATCCGCGCGGCCGGCGCGCGCGTGAAGTTCATCCTCGACGGCGACGTGGCCGGCGCCATCGCCGCCGCCCGCCCGGACACCGGCGTGGACATGATGATGGGCATCGGCGGCACCCCGGAGGGCATCGTCACCGCGTGCGCCATCAAGGCCACCGGCGGCGTGATCCAGGGCCGCCTGGCCCCCACCGACGACGCCGAGAAGCAGAAGGCCCTCGACGCCGGCCTGGACCTCGACGCGGTCCTCACCACCGACGAGCTGGTCACCTCCGACCACTGCTACTTCGCCGCCACCGGCATCACCGACGGCGACCTGCTGCGCGGCGTCCGCTTCGCCGGCGGCCGGGTGCACACCCAGTCCATCGTGATGCGCTCCAAGTCCGGCACGGTCCGCACCGTGGACGCCGAGCACCACGTGGACAAGTGGTCGCAGTGGCTGAAGAACCGCGGCTGACGCACCACCGCTGAGCGCGACGACGGCCCCCGCCGGATCCGGCGGGGGCCGTCGTCGTCCGCGGTGCCGGGTCGCTCAGGCGGTGGGCAGCGCGGCGACGAACACGCGGGCCGGGGCGTCGTCCGTGGCGGGGGAGAGCGTCAGGGGTGCGGCGGCGGTCTCCTCCGCGGGCAGGAACACGGCCGCGCCGGCCTCCAGGCGCACGGCGTCCGCCCCGCACGCCAGCACGGCCGGTCCGTCCACGGCGACGGCGATCGCGGGCCCGGCCACACGGGCCTCCGCCGAGGGCCCCCCGGCGTCCGCCGCCAGCCGGGTGAGCTCGAACTCCTCGAACGGCGGCCGGTAGCGCACCACGCCCGCGCCGTCCTCCACCGGGTCCGTGTAGGGCACCGGCAGGGGGGCGAACGCGACCACGCGGCGCAGCTCCGGCACGTCCACGTGCTTGGGGGTCAGGCCGCCGCGCAGCACGTTGTCCGAGGCGGCCATGACCTCCACGCCCAGGCCGTGCAGGTAGGCGTGGACGTTGCCGGCGGGCAGGTGCACGGCCTGGCCGGGGACCAGGTCCACACGGTTCAGCAGCAGCGTGACGAGGACGCCGGGGTCACCCGGGCACTGCTCGGCGACCTCGAGGGCGGTGGCGAGCGCGGGGTCGTGGGCCACGAGGTCCGGCTGGGCGCGCACGGCCTCGATCAGCCGGTCGACGCCGCCCGCGGACCACACGGCGTCCGGGTCGAGGATGTCCGCGAAGGCCGCCTCGACGTCCTCGGCGGCCAGGTGGGCCGCGATCCGGCGGGCGGCGATGCCCACGTCGGTGGCGTCGCCGTCGGCCCACTCCGCGAGGGCGTCGGCCATCCGCTCGAACGTGGCCGCCGCGTCCTCCGGTCGGCGGAAGCCGCAGAGCGCGGAGAACGGGGTGAGGGCCACGATCATCTCGGGCTTGTGGTTGTCGTCCTTGTAGTTGCGGTGCGGGGCGTCGACGGGCACGCCCGCCGCCTCCTCCGCGGCGAAGCCCGCACGGGCCCGCTCACGGGTCGGGTGCGCCTGGATGGAGAGCGGCCGGCCGGCGGCGAGCAGCTTCATCAGGTACGGCAGGCGTCCGAAGCGGGCGGCTTCCCCGAGCATGGGGGCGGGGTCGGCGGCGATGAGCTCGTCCAGGCCGCACCGACCCTCGGGGCCGGACACCGTGCACGGCGCGCCCGGGTGGGCGCCCAGCCACTTCTCCGCCTCGGGGGCGCCGGAGGGCTCACGCCCCTCCAGCTCGGCCAGCAGGGTGGGGGATCCCCACGCGTAGTCACGGACGACGGCCTCGAGCAGGTGCATGCGCCCAGCCTAGGGCAACGGCGTCACCCGCCCGGGGCGCAGAGGTCGTTGGTGGAGGCGATCCGGACGAGCTGGGCCTCATCGCCCGCGTCCTGGATCCGCATCAGCTCCATCGCGGAGTACGGCTCCCCGTTCGGCCCCGTGGGCGCGGAGGGCCAGGTGGAGGGGTCGTCCGGGTCGACGCCGGGCCGCGTGGTCCCGCCGGTGCCCGTGGCGGCCGGCGACGCCTCGGCCACCAGGAGCGGGGCCGGGATCGCGGCGGTGAGGGCCAGGAGGGGCGTCGCGCCCGGGGAGGCCGCCGGGGCGGCCGTGGATGCCGAACCGGTCTTCGTCGGCTCCTCGTCCAGCAGCTCGGCCACGCGCCGGTGCACCAGGTCGTAGTCCGGGCGGGTGGTGAAGCGGTCGTTGGCGGTGCCGAAGTCGGGGGCGCCGATGGTCAGGCGGGCCATCCGGTAGCCCCGCGAGCGGTCCGCGAGGTCGACGAAGGTTCCCAGCTGGCTCTGCGGCACGTTCGTGGTGACGATCTGCGTGCCCGCGGAGACGATGCCCTCGAACCGGGTCAGCACCGTGGCCGGGGTGAACTGCTGGAGCATGGCCGCCTGCATGCACTGCTGGCGGCGGATGCGGGCGTAGTCCGTGGCGAACTTGCGCGAGCGGGCGAACGCCAGCGCGTCGTCGCCGCCGAAGTGGTGGGTGCCCGGCTCCCACCAGATGTCCCCCCACGTGCCGTCCGGGCGCGCACCGCGGTGCGTGACGTAGCCGCCGGAGACGACGTCCACCCCGCCCATGGCGTCCACCAGCTGCGCGAAGCCGGCCATGTCCATCATCGCGTAGCCGGTGATCTCCAGGCCGAGCACGCCGCCGGCGGCGTCCATCATGGCCTCCGCGCCGGGGTGCTCGGCATCCGGGTAGAGGTCCTTGTGCTTCTCCTCGACGTCCATGTACAGGGCGTTGAGGATGCAGTCGTCCCCGCAGTCGAAGCCGTTCGGGTAGGCCTGCCACAGGGGGGAGTCGGGGGTGAAGGGGGCGTTCTGCAGGTTGCGGGGCAGGGAGAACAGGGTGACGGCCCCGGTCTCGGCGTCGACGGACGCGACGTGCATGGAGTCCGGACGCAGGCCCACGCGGTCCTCGCCGGCGTCGCCGCCCATGACGAGGATGTTGTACCGGCCGTCCGCGGCCTCGATGGCCGGGCCGCTCCCGAAGATCGAGCCGAGCGCCCCGCGGCCGGACTGCGTCATCCACGCGGTGTAGCCCAGGCCGCCCGAGGTGACCACGAGGGCCACCACCGTGGCCGCCGCCGTGGCGGCCCGGGCGCGTGGGCCGAGCAGGTGCACGCGGATCAGGCGGAAGGTGTCCACCCAGAGCAGGCCCCAGCCGATCGCCAGGGTGACGAGCACCACGCCCAGCAGCACCAGCACCACGGGGTTCGCCAGCACGGAGACCAGTGCCGCCCGGGCGGTCAGCGCGAGGACGAGGGCCAGCAGCACCGCGGCCCACACCGCGAGCGTCACCCGCAGCGCGATCCGGCCCCACCGCCGGCTGCCCGCCACCGCCTGGGCCCCGCCGGGCACCAGCAGGGTCAGCAGGAGGAGGATCCCCGCGCGACGCCGCCGCTCGGGCCCGGTGGCCTGACGCGGGTCGCGGACGGGGTCCCGGGTGAGGACGGGGCTCGACGCGGCGGAGGCGGGCATGCTCAGGCCCCGTCGGCGGCGCGCTCGTGGAGGCGGGCTCCCTTCGCCCGGGCCTGCGCGTTCAGGCCGGCCGCGACGTCCTGGAGGGCCGCGCGGAGGTGGGCGGCCCCGTCGTCCGTGCCGGCCGCCAGGATGCGGGCCGCGAGCAGGCCGGCGTTGCGGGCGCCGTCCACGGAGACCGTGGCGACCGGCACTCCCGCGGGCATCTGCACGATGGACAGCAGGGAGTCGAGCCCGTCGAGGGACCTGAGCTTCACCGGCACGCCGATCACCGGCAGCGGCGTCACCGCGGCGAGCATGCCCGGCAGATGCGCGGCGCCGCCGGCGCCGGCGACGATCACGCGGATCCCGCGCTCGTGGGCGCGCGCACCGAAGTCCACCATCTCGTGCGGCATGCGGTGCGCGGACACGACGCCGACTTCCACCGGCACGCCCAGCTCCCGCAGCGCCTCCACGGCCTGGCCCATCACGGGCCAGTCGGAGTCCGAGCCCATCACCACGGAGACGACGGGCGCCTCCTCCTGGAGGGGGCGGGTGCAGGGGGCGTCGGAGGTCGGCTGGGTGGTCTGCTCGGCGGTCATGCTCAGGCCTTCGGGGTCGGTGCGGAGGGGGCGGTGGCGTCGCGCAGGACGGCGGCCGTGGACTCGGCGATGCGCTCGGCGTCCGCGAGGGAGAGGCCGTGCTCGGCCACCACGTTGACGTGGCCCACCTTGCGGCCGGGGCGCACGCCCTTGCCGTACACATGGACCTTGGCCTCGGGGTGCGCGGCCAGGGCCTCGGAGAAGCCGGAGTGCAGGTCCTCGTGGGCGCCGCCGAGGACGTTCTTCATCACGGTGCCGTCCCCGCGCGGGGCGGTGCCGCCCAGCGGCATGTCGAGGACGGCGCGGACGTGCTGCTCGAACTGGCCGGTCACGGCCCCGTCCATCGACCAGTGGCCGGAGTTGTGCGGGCGCATGGCGAGCTCGTTGACCTGGAACCCGGCGTCGGTGCCGGGGGTCTCGAAGAGCTCCACGGCGAGCATGCCCGTCACGTCCAGCTCCTCGGCGATCCGCACGGCCGCGCCGGACGCGGCCTCGGCCACCGCGGGGGCGAGGTCCGGGGCAGGGGCGGTGACGACGTCGCACACCCCCTGCGTCTGCAGGGAGGCCACCACGGGGTACGCCGCGACCTCGCCGGAGGGGCGGCGGGCGACCTGGGCGGAGAGCTCGCGGGCGAACGGCACCATGGCTTCCGCCAGCAGCGGCGCGATGCCCGCGCCCAGCCACGTGCCGAGCGTGCCGTCGGCGGCACCGGACCGCGCGTCGTCGGCGGAGTCCACCTTGAGGACGCCCTTGCCGTCGTAGCCGCCGCGGGCCGTCTTGAGGATCATGGGCCAGCCGTGCTCGTCGCCGAACGCGATCACCTCCTCCAAGGAGGACACCGGCGCCCACGCCGGGTTGGGCAGGCCGAGGCGCTCCACCAGGCCGCGCATGAGCAGCTTGTCCTGCGCGTACTGCAGGGCGTCCGGGCCGGGCCGCACCGCCACGCCCGCGGCCTCGAGGGTGCGCAGGTGCTCCGTGGGGACGTGCTCGTGCTCGAAGGTCACCACGTCCACCGTGGCCGCGAACGCGCGCAGGTCCTCCAGGGAGGCGTGGTCGCCCACCATGTGGGGGGCCACCTGGGCCGCCGAGGCGTCCGGGGCCTCCGCGAGCACGCGGAAGGGCACGCCCAGCTCCGCGGCCGGGCCCGCCATCATCCGGGCCAGCTGGCCGCCGCCGATCACACCGAGTCGAAGGGAAGTCACCCGTCCAGGCTAGTGGCCCAGGCTGGGAGCTCCCTCACTGTGCCCTTGGACGTCGGCCGCGGCGTCCGCCCCGGCACGGGGGTCGGACTACAGTGTTCCCAGCCCGTGAGGGCCACCCCTCCTTCTCCGTCCCCCGATCCGAGGTGCTCCCGCCCATGCCGACCGATCTCTGGCACCGGTTCACCGGCCTCGTCAGCATGCTGTGGCGCGAGGTCGCCAAGTTCGGCACCGTCGGCGCCGCGGCGTTCGTGGTCGACTCCGCGGTGTTCTGGTGGCTGATGCACGGCCCCCTCGAGGGCTCCAACGTCAAGGCCAAGATCTGTGCCGGCGTCGTGGCGACGATCTTCAGCTGGGTGGCCAACCGGTACTGGACGTTCCGGGACAAGCGCCAGAACAACGTGGTGCGCGAGCTGGTGATGTTCCTGGTGATGAACGCGGTGGGCCTGGGCATCCAGGCGGGCTGTGTGGCGATCGCCCAGTACGGCATGGGCGTCACGGATCCGAACGGCCTGTTCATCGCGGGCAACGTGATCGGCCTGTTCTTCGGCACGGTGTTCCGCTACTTCGCCTACCGCTTCTGGGTGTTCAAGGAGGAGCTGGACGAGGAGCCCGGCTTCGAGAACGACATCGCCGTGATCACGGGCCAGCTGCCCGTGCTCCACGCGCACGACGAGCATGTGCCCGGCCTGCAGCACCGCCACCCCCGGCACGACGGCGAGGACGGCTCCGCCTGAGCGCTGCAGCACCGCCGGGTCGCGGGCGGTGATCCCGGCTCAGGCCGGGACGTGCGCCGCCCGGCCCGCGTCCCACGCCTCGAGGCTGGCCCGCAGCGCGGGGGCATCCAGGCGTGCCCGCCCGACGCCGACGCCCCCCTCCGTCAGCGGGCTGGCGGCGTCCGCGGGGTCGGTGGGGACCGCGTCCACGGTGACGTGGTCGACGCGGCCGGGCAGGGCGTCCGGCTGGGCGCGGATCTCCGCGGCGAGGTCCACGACGGACGGGTCGCCGGCGTCGTCGTCGCCGAAGTCCGGCTCGATCCCGCGCGGCAGGCGGACGGCCACCACGGTCAGGGCGGGGTCGTCCCAGTGCTCCGGGCGGTCGGTGAGCACGGCGGCGGCGTCGTCGGGGGCCTCCTGAGCGCGGTCCGCCGGGCCGGCGACGAACGCCGGACGGGCCCCGGCGCAGAGCACGCCGAGCGCGAGGGCGCGGGAGAGCCAGTGGTCGGGGAGGTCCAGGAGCACGGCGTCCCCGGGGGCCACCCCCTCGTCCAGCAGGAGGCCCGCGGCCTTGGCCGCCCAGTTCACGGTGACCGATCCGGAGAGCTCGATGCGCTGGTCCACGGCGCCGTGGGCCGCGCCCGCGGCGTCGCCCGCCGGGGCCGGCTCCTGCACCAGGGCGGGGCGGGGCGAGGAGGCGAGG